>CANSGE010000071.1 GCA_947646295.1 uncultured Bacteroidales bacterium | reverse complement strand
CTGAACAGATCATGAGCAGAACGACGCGCCTCCGACTCGAATACGGGCTGACCGACTATGTGGCTGTAAACATAGGCTGGCTGCTCTTCAATGTGGCGCGCTACCTCTCGCTGCCGGAAGTTGCCAGCGACGGCACAAGCAAGCCGACGCTGGAATTTTTTCTCACCCACTATCAGTTTATACTCCTGGGGCAGCTCATCATACCCCTCTGTATGCTGGGGCTGTACGCCATATCGGGTTTCTACAACGATGTGCGATTCAAATCGCGCATGGACGACCTGCGCAATTCAGCCATCGTGGGACTGATAGGCACGCTCGGCGTATTTTTCATCGTGCTCATCAATGACACCGTGCCGGAGCGCCTGCGCAACTACGAACAGATATTGCTGCTCTACGGCCTCCTGACTGTGCCCCCCTACATCACGCGCAGCATCATCACCCTGCGCCAGCGCCGGCTCAAGGCCCGGGGTGAATTCCTGGTAAAAGCACTCATCGCCGGCCCGGCAACCCGCGCCGTAAAGCTTGCCCGGCGTCTCTCCGACAGCACCCATCCGCGCGATTTCGACATCGAGGGCATCATCGACACCAAAGGCAAAAAGGTAGCCTGCGATGTACCGGTGTATGGCAAATCCGACGTCGACCGCGCTATAGCCGAGACCGGCGCACAGGCTATCATCGTGGTGGCCGACCCCGACGACATGCGCGGGACGCTCGACTTCATCAACCGTCTCTACCGCACCGAGCTCACACTGCTGATCACGCTCGATCTCTACCAGCTCATCAGCTCGCGCACACGCCTTTCATCCGTGGTGGGCGAGCCTCTCATAAATATCTCGCGGCCGAATCTCAGCCCCGCCACCACTAATCTCAAGCGTCTGGCCGACATATGTGGCGCCGCCCTGGCCCTGGTGGTACTCTCACCGGTGATGGCTGTGATAGCCGCCATGATCAAGCGCGACTCGAGCGGACCAGTGTTTTACCGGCAGGAACGCATAGGATATCGCAAAAAGACATTCAAAATCATAAAATTCCGCACGATGCGCACCGATGCGGAGGCGGGCGGCGCTCCACGCCTCTCGCAGCCCGACGACCCGCGCATCACCGCCGTAGGCCGCGTGCTGCGGAAATACCGCTTCGACGAGCTGCCACAATTCTGGAATGTGCTGGTGGGCGAGATGTCGCTCGTAGGCCCCCGGCCCGAACGCGAATTTTTCGCCCGGCAGATCATCGAGCGCGCCCCCTACTACAGCCTCATCCATCAGGTGCGCCCGGGCATCACATCACTCGGCATGGTGAAATTCGGATACGCGTCCACAGTAGATGAAATGCTCGAGCGCCTGCGCTACGACCTGCTCTACATCGAGAATATCTCACCGGGGCTCGACCTCAAGATCCTCTTTCACACTGTCAATACCGTAATCACTGGAAAAGGAGTATGACCCAACGATATATACACCACAGCAAACTCAATCAGGCCTTCATGCGCTTCCTCCAATGGCGCGAGCGGCATATCTCCGAACGCACGTTCGTGATATTTCTCGCGCTGCTCGTAGGCGTATTCGGCGGCCTGGCGGCCCAGCTGCTCAAATTTCTGATACATACCATCGCAGGTGCGGTGACCGCCCGCATCGACATACATTCGGGCAACTACCTCTACATCCTGCTGCCCACGCTCGGTGTGGTGATCACGGCGCTCTTTGTGCGCTATGTCGTGCGCGACAACATCTCGCACGGCGTCACCCGCGTGCTATGGGCCATCTCGCAGAATAAATCGCGCCTCAAGCGCCACAATATCTACACATCGCTGCTGGCCAGCTCCGTGACCATCGGCTTCGGCGGCTCGGTGGGTGCCGAGGGTCCTATCGTGTACACCGGCGCTGCCATCGGTTCCAACCTCGGGTCGATGTTCCGCATGTCGCCCCGCATCCTGATGATACTCGTGGGCTGCGGCGCCGCAGCCGGCATCGCCGGCATCTTCAAGGCCCCCATCGCCGGGATGCTTTTCACGCTGGAGGTGCTCATGCTCGATCTCACCACCGTGTCGGTGATGCCCCTGCTCATCTCGGCCATCACGAGCGCCACGATAGCGTATATGTACACGGGATTCTCATTTGAGTTTTTCTTCGTGCAGAGCGAGGATTTCACCACGGCGCGTATCCCGCTCGTGATCTTGCTCGGCGTGGCATGCGGCCTGGTGTCGCTCTATTTCACAAAGGTGATGAATCTGATGGAGAATTTCTTCGGACGATTCAAGAATCCATGGTTCAAGACGCTCGTGGGATGCGCGATACTCTCGGCGCTGGTATTCCTGTTCCCGCCGCTTTACGGCGAAGGCTACGAATCCATCATGGGCCTTCTCGCGGGCGACACGGCATCAATCGTCGATGGCTCGGTATTCTACTCCGACGGCGGACAATTCTGGTTTATCACCCTCTTCATCAGCCTCATCATCCTCACCAAGGCATTCGCCACCTCGGCCACCAACGGCGCAGGCGGCGTGGGCGGCACATTCGCCCCCTCGCTATACGTGGGATGTATGACCGGCTTCCTCTTTGCCTACGCATTCAATGCCATGGGGTTTGACCTGATGGTGAGCAACAAAAACTTCGCCCTCATAGGCATGGCCGGGGTGATGAGCGCCGTGATGCACGCACCGCTGATGGCAATCTTCCTCACCGCGGAGCTTACGGGCGGATACGACCTCTTCCTGCCGCTGCTCATCGTTTCGACGATCGCCTACGGCACAATCAAGATATTCGAGCCGTACAGCATCTACACCATGCGTCTGGCCAAACAAGGACAGCTCATCACCCACGAAAAAGACAAGGCCGTGCTCACCCTGCTGAAAATGGATTCGGTGATCGAGACGGAATTCAAGAGCGTAAGCCCCGAGATGACGCTCAAGGAGATGGTGGACGTGATCGCGCAGTCAAACCGCAACCTCTTCCCGGTGCTCAACGCCGCCGGTATCCTCCAGGGCATCGTGCAGCTCGACGATATCCGCAATATCATGTTCCGCCCCGATCTCTACCGCAAGATGAATGTGGCGTCGTTCATGGCCATGCCCCCGGCCAAAATCATCATCGGGGAGAAGATGGAGTCGGTGATGAAGAAATTCGACGATACCGGTGCATGGAATCTGCCCGTGGTGGATGAGCAGGGGCATTACTTCGGATTTATCAGCAAAAGCAAGATTTTCAATTCGTACAGACGTGTGCTCCGTCACTATTGCGACGATTGAGCTCCCCAACGAACGAACGAAAAAGGCCGGATGCCATCAGCGGCATCCGGCCTTTTCATTGTCAGAGTTGAGAAGAGAACGAATTATTGATTTACGGTGGCAGAGGTGTTCACCTTCTGGCCACGGTTTTGCTTGTCATTTTTCTGACGCTGCTGCGACTTGTTGTTGTCGCCGCGGCGCTGGCTGCGGTCAAGACGGGCGTGCTGGCCGTCGCCACGGCGCTGACGCTGCTGCATCTGAGCCTGGCCGCGCTGTGCGGGGCCTTCTACGACGATGGTCTCAAGGAAGGTCACGTACTGGTCGGGAGTGAGCACATCCTTCACTGATTTGAGGTAGTCGCGGCGGCTCTGGAGACGATTGTCGCGGCGCTGGCTGCGTGCTACCGAATCAGTGGCCTGGCGCTTGGTGTCGAGCTGCGCGAGCTTGGCCTGCTGGTCGGCGGTGAGATTGAGGCCGGCGAACACTTCCTGATAGGGATTGCCGCCGCGGGCGCGTTTGCCCTGTTTTGCCTTGTCGCCTTTCTGGCATTGTGTGCCCTGGGTACATTCTGTCTGGTTGGCACACTGCTGGTTCTTGGTATTTTGAGCGAAAGCGGGTACACCGCAAAGTACGGCTGCCGCCAGTGCTAATGTCATGATTTTCTTTTTCATTTCAAATAGGTTTTAATAGATTGTAGATAATTTCGATTGTAGTTATTGGAGAACTTTTATTCGCATGTTCGTTATATAAGACAACGGCCTTTGGATAAAGTTTAAATACGCAAATTGCGATTTAGTCAATCTTAACCATTATCCGTGCAAATTGTTAAGAAGTTTTATTATCTTTGCCACAAAGTTACAATCAAATGAAAAAATCTCTAATAATCGGCGCCGTATCAGCCGCCGCACTGGCTTTTTCAACCCCATCTGCCTGCGCGCAGATACAGAAAGGAGAAAAATCGTTCGGCCCCAAAATCGGCTACGTATCCCACAATAAATCAGCCGTCGCAGGGCTGGTATTCCAATACACCTTCTCGCAGCCCCTGCGCATTTCGCCCGAAATCGGCTGCGCTTTCCGCAATAATGACGAAGACGCCTTTCTGGTCGACCTCAACTTCCATGTGCCCTTCGGCATAGTCGACTCGGAGAAAGTGGCCATCTACCCCCTGGCCGGTCTTGCATTCAATTCATGGAGCCGCCACGGCGTAAAGCCCGACGAAGCCGACGATGTGGACGTGACGACCCACACCAACCGTTTCGGCGCCAACCTCGGCGCGGGCTTCGACCTGCGCTGCTCATCCACTCTCCGTCTCAACCTCGAAGCAAAATATACATTAATCAAAAGTTACTCGGCGCTGTACCTCACCGCCGGGATCAGTTACGTTTTCTGATGAGTGTCACAATTCTCGGTATCGAATCATCATGCGACGACACCAGCGCGGCCGTCATCCGCGACGGGCTGCTGCTGAGCAATGTCATCGCCTCGCAAAGTGTGCATGAAGAGTATGGCGGCGTGGTGCCCGAGCTGGCATCCCGCGCCCATCAACAGAACATCGTCCCCGTGGTCGACGCGGCACTGCGCCGTGCAGGCATCACCGCCGCCGATCTCGACGCCATTGCCTTCACCCGCGGGCCCGGTCTGCTCGGGTCGCTCCTGGTGGGCACAAGTTTCGCCAAAGGCATGTCGCTGGGACTGCGCATCCCGCTGGTCGATGTCAATCACCTGCACGGCCACGTGCTCTCGCATTTTGTAAAAAAACAGCCCGACGACGTCACCCCCGCCTACCCCTTCCTGTGCCTGCTCATATCAGGCGGCAACAGCCAGATAATACTCGTACGCGACTACAACGACATGGAAATCCTCGGCCGCACCATCGACGATGCCGCCGGCGAGGCTTTCGACAAATGCGCCAAAGTGATGGGCCTCCCCTACCCCGGCGGCCCGCACATCGACCGTCTCGCCGCCGAAGGCGACCCGAAACGCTTCCGTTTCGCCAAGCCGCATATCCCGGGGCTCGATTACAGCTTCAGCGGACTCAAGACCTCATTCCTATACACGCTCCGCGACGCCCGGAAGACCGATCCCGATTTCGTGGAGAAAAACAAGGCCGACCTCGCCGCTTCACTTCAGGCTACCATCATCGACATTCTGCTCCACAAACTTTCAAAAGCTGTAGAGCAGACCGGCGTGCGCACCGTGGCAATCGGCGGAGGCGTATCGGCCAACTCCGGCGTGCGCGCCGCCGTGGCCGACTTCTGCGAGCGCCGCGGCCTGACGGCTTTCATCCCCGAGCGCGCTTTCACCACCGACAATGCCGCCATGGTGGCCATTGCCGGCTACTACAAGTATCTCGATAAGGATTTCTGCCCCTATTCGGCCACGCCTTACGCGCGCGTTTCTATATAATGTACGAGCTATGAAGTGCCGCATCATCATCATCGGCGACGAAATCCTCATCGGACAAGTCACCGACACCAATTCGGGAGCCATCGCCCGCGCCATGGAGCCGCTCGGCTTTGAAATCTGCGGCGTGGAGACGGTGCCCGACGACGCCACAGCCATCAGATCGGCAGTCGACCGGGCTCTGAACGTCGCCGAGCTCGTAGTCACCACCGGCGGCCTCGGCCCCACAAAAGACGACATCACAAAGCGCGTCCTCACAGAAATTTTCGGAGGAGAGTTGCGGCACGACCCCGCCGTGCTCGAAAACATCCGCCACGTATTCCAACGGCGGCACCTGCGGCTCAACGCGCTCACGGAAGCACAGGCTCTCGTGCCCACCTCGTGCCGCGTGATACAAAATCGTCTCGGCACGGCACCCATCATGTGGTTTGAGCGCGATGGACACGTGCTGGTGTCGATGCCGGGCGTGCCCTTCGAGACCGAAGGCATGCTGCCCGAAGTCGTGCGCAGGGTCAAGGATACCTTTGCCTGCGACCGCCGTCTGCTGCACCACTCGCTCATGGTGACGGGCATCACAGAGTCGGCTCTGGCGCAGCGCCTTGAGGAATTCGAGGAATCGCTCTCGCCCGCGCTGCATCTTGCCTATCTCCCCACTCCGGGGATGATACGCCTGCGCCTCGACGGCAATGCCCCCGAGAGCGACCCCGCACTCGAAGCCGATTTCAATGCCGCCCTGGCAGCCCTGCGCGAGCTCCTCGGCGACAATCTCATATACGACGGCGACGCCACGTCAGCCGAAATACTCCTCAGCCGCCTGCGCGCACGCTCGCTCACAATGGCCACAGCCGAGAGCTGTACCGGAGGCAATATCGCACATCGCATCACTTCCGTAGCCGGCAGCAGCGATGTATTTCTCGGAGGGGTCGTAAGCTATGCCAATGAGGTGAAAGCGACCCTCCTCGACGTCTCCAAGGAAGACCTCGCCACCCACGGCGCCGTATCGCAGCCCGTGGTCGAGCAGATGGCCTCGGGCGTATGCCGTGCCACCGGCGCGCGCTGCGCCTGCGCCACATCCGGCATAGCAGGCCCAGGAGGAGGGTCTCCGGAGAAGCCTGTCGGCACCGTATGGATAGGCTGGTGCGTCGATGGCCATGTATCCTCCCGCCTCTTCCACCTGCCCGGCGACCGCGCCCGGGTGATCGACCGCGCCACTACCGAAGCATTACTTGGACTTATCCAGCTCTTATGAACAAAATACTCAGCAAAACCTACTTTTCCGAGCGCGTGGCCTGTCTTGTGGTCGAAGCGCCGCTGATTGCCAAGGCCCGTCGCCCCGGCCACTTCGTTATCGTCATCCCCGACGCCAAAGGCGAGCGCATCCCGCTCACCATTGCCGACGCCGACGTCGAGCGCGGCACCATCACACTGGTAGTGCAGGCCGTCGGTGACTCCACCGCCACTATCTGCGGCATGGAGGCCGGTCAATATCTCCACGACGTAGTGGGGCCTCTCGGCCAAGCCACGAAGATCGCCCGGAAAGGCACCGTCGTTTGCTCCGGAGGCGGCGTGGGCGTGGCCCCGCTGCTGCCCATCATCCGCGCCATGAAGGAGGCCGGCAACCGCGTGATATCCGTCCTAGCCGCCCGCACCAAGGATCTCATCATCCTCGAGGAGCAAGTGCGTCGCTACTCCGATGAAGTCATCATCATGACCGATGACGGCTCCTACGGACGCAAGGGCCTCGTCACCCAGGGCGTCGAGGAAGTGCTCCTGCGCGAACCGGTCGACGAGGTTGTGACTATCGGCCCGGCCATCATGATGAAATTTGTGGCCGCCCTCACCAAAAAATACGATGTGCCCACCATCTGCTCGCTCAATACCATCATGGTCGACGGCACGGGCATGTGCGGTGCATGCCGTATCACCGTCGGGGGGCGCACCCGCTTTGTATGCGTCGACGGCCCCGAGTTCGACGCCCATCAAGTAGATTTCGATGAAATGCTCCTGCGCCTCCGCGCATACAACTAAGAGTTTGTCATAAAAATGGAAAACAGAGATTCACAGTGGCGTCGGGAGCTGCGCGACGCCATGAGCGCCAAAGAGCGCACAGCCATCCCCCGCGCACATATGCCCATGCTCGATGCGGCTTACCGCATCACCTGCAATGAGGAGGTCAATCAAGGACTGTCGGCCGAGCAGGCAGTGCTAGAAGCTACCCGCTGCCTCGACTGCCCCGATCCGCAGTGCGTGCAGGGTTGCCCCGTCAACATTGATATCCCCGGATTCATCAAGAATATCCAGCGTGGCGACTTCGCCGAATCGGCCCGTGTGCTTCGCCGCACCAGCGCCCTCCCTGCCGTATGCGGCCGAGTGTGCCCGCAGGAGAAGCAGTGCGAGAGCCGCTGCATATACAACAAGATGAAGAAACCGGCCGTGGCCATCGGCTGGCTCGAACGCTTCGCCGCCGACACTGCCCTGGCAGCCAAGACAGCACCTGAGCCTGCTTCATGCCCAGCGGATGCACGGAAAATAGCCGTGGTAGGCTCCGGCCCTGCCGGACTCTCATTTGCCGGCGAGATGGCACATCTGGGTTACGCGGTCACTGTATTTGAAGCGCTCCATGAGATCGGCGGCGTGCTCAAGTACGGCATCCCCGAATTTCGTCTGCCAAATTCGATCGTCGACGCCGAGCTCGACTCACTCCGCGCCGCAGGTGTCACTTTCCGCAAAGACACCGTGATAGGCAAGACACTGAGCTATGATGACCTGCTCAACGAAGGCTTCGAAGGACTGTTTGTCGCCTCCGGTGCCGGACTGCCCCGCTTCATGGGCATTCCCGGCGAAAACCTCGTCAACATCCTCTCCAGCAACGAATATCTCACCCGCATCAACCTGATGCACGCCGGCACACCCGGCTATGCCACCCCTTACCCCAAAGGTGCGCGGGTAGCTGTGATAGGAGGCGGCAACACTGCCATGGACTCCGTGCGCACAGCCCTGCGCATGGGCGCTGAAAAGGCCATGCTCATCTATCGCCGCGGCGAGGACGAGATGCCTGCGCGCCGTGAGGAAATCGCTCATGCCCGCGAGGAAGGTGTAGAGTTCATGACACTCTCCAATCCCGTGGAATATCTCGGCGACGAACGCGGCCATGTACGCTCCATGCGCGTGCAACGCATGGAGCTTGGCGAGCCTGATGAATCAGGACGCCGCAGCCCCGTACCTATCCCCGGCAAAATCGACGAGATCGAGGTCGATGTAGTGATCGTGAGCGTGGGTGTGTCGCCCAACCCTCTTATACCAAATTCTATCGACGGCCTCGAAATCACACGCCGCGGCACTATCGCCGTCGACGAGAACCTGCGTTCATCGATGCCCCTCATCTTTGCAGGGGGCGACATCGTGCGCGGAGGAGCTACGGTGATACTGGCCATGGGCGACGGCCGCCACGCCGCCCAGTCCATGCACAAGGCCCTCACGGCCGATTGATGTATACACGCCCATAAAACCATAAAGCAGACGCCGGATCGAGGATACGCCTCGACCCGGCGTCAGCCTATACCGCTCAGCCGCGGGATACGGCCGACTCGGAGAGTCGACGGGGCAAGGTGGGGGGCGTCTGTCCCCAGGTGTCTCCGACCCCTGGGGCTATGCTGACGGTCGAGTCTCCGACTCGACTGCTGCATCACCCTTCTCCGCCCTCGCACGACGGTCGACTCGGAGAGTCGACAGAGGCATCGCCCATCTCCGCTCTGCCACACAGGCGGTCGACTCGGAGAGTCGACTTTCAGCGTATCCCCAGGGGTCGCAGACACCTGGGGTAAGGACACCCCCTCCACTTAGTCGGCTCGGAGAGTCGACTGTATTCGCGCGTCAGCTTATTGTCTTATGGTTTTATGCTCTTTTATGGAGGCGAGGGTCGCCAACTATGGTCGGCTCTACGAGCCTGTATAGCGCCCCTCTCCCTGGCCCCCGGCCTCCGCAAGCTACAGCCGGGGCTTCTCTCAAGCGCCGGGTCTACGACCCTCCTTACGGCGTCAGCTTACTGTCTTATGGTGTTATGGTCTATAAAACCTTCACGCAGCGGCAGCCTATAGCCTTATGGTGTTATGGTCTTAACAAGCCCACGCGGCGTCAGCCAATTGAAAAGTGAAAACTGAAAATTGAAAATTAAACTTACGGCGTCAGCTCATGGCCTTATGGTGTTATGGTCTTGACACCCTCCACACGGCGGCAGCCAATTGAAAATTGAAAACTGAAAATTGAAAATTAAAAAAAACGGCCGCCCGGATTCGGGAGGCCGTTTTTTGTATTGAGGTAGTATGTGATCAGCGGATCACTACTTTGGTAACAGTGTTGCCCTGGCGGCGGAGATAGATGCCGGGGGTAGGTTCACCTGCTACGAGCACGCCCTGGAGGTTGTAGAGCACTGCGTCAGCATCGGCGTCCATAGCCACGTCTTCAATACCGGTAACAGCGTCAGAAGCAAGGATCAGGCCGGATACGTCGGCTGTACGGGGGATCATGTTCACTTCGTACTGTGAGAGATCATCGCCGAGGTCATTTACATACTCGTTGGCAGCTTTGCGTGCAGCGGGAGCGGCAGCTGCTGCGACAGTCTCAAATGTAGCGCTCGGGTCGATAAGGAAGGGATACATTGTGTATACTGTACCGCTTACTGTCATATCTTCGAGATCCTCGCCTGCTGCTACTACATTGGTGAGGTGAACGGGAAGTACGTTCTCTTTAGAGATGATGGTTGACCAGTCGTTTTCGGGCTTGAAGTTGTTTTCATCAGCCAGGTATGTCCAACCGGGGAGAGTAGCGCAAGCTTCGTTTGTGCCGGCAAACCAGTGCTCGTTGCGGATAAGTTCGGCAGCTTCGCCCTGGTCGAATGTGAAGTCGGCATAGTTGACATAGTCAGATTCAACTGAGTAAGAAGCCTGGAGAGCCACGCCGTAGCCTTCGGCACCACCTACATACTGACCCTTGAGGAATGAAGCCTCAGGAGAGGGAAGCTCGAGAGCGCCGGCTACCTGGTCATAGTCAAGTTTTGAGTGGAACTGCAGACCTGTAACCTCAGAGGTGTAGACAGCGCGTGCACCCATGTAACCTGTGCCGGGAGCCATGTACTTGATCTCTACAGTACCGGGGTTGCCTTCGCGTGTACCGATGAGACGGCCGTTCATATAGAGTTCGTATGCTACTTTGAATGAGTTCTGATTGACAACGTCATCGCTTGTAGCCTTGATGGTAGCCTTACCGGAGCAAACG
>CANSGE010000070.1 GCA_947646295.1 uncultured Bacteroidales bacterium | reverse complement strand
GCAGGCGATAGACATGAATGTATATCGCGCCACAAGGTCACGGTGCTGCATGCGGCTCCCGAGTTCAAAGAGCAACGCCATATCATATACCGTATCGGCGGAAATGTAGTTGATCGTTTCCGAGGCGGCAGGAGTTTCATCCTCTTCATAGGCCGTCCCTATTTCATCATCATCCACCTCCGAGGCCATATGAGATAGCATATCATTAAGCGCCAGGGTGCCAAATGACATCGTATCCATGCCGATGGCTTCGGCGTAACCACGGTCATCCGGGTCGGATTCCTCCTCGGCGAAGCGATTGAAGCGTACATTTACATACAGCTTCCGGTCTTCCTCACGATGATTTACGGAGACAAGATCAGCCAAAATGGTATCCCCCTCGCGCAGTCGCTCTCCATTGCCGTCGATGAGCACACAATACCCTATGTCGGTGACGCCTCGCACATTGCCGTTGCGCGTATCGGATACTTTCACAAGCACTTCATATCTGTTTTGCAGATCGTCCCGGGCATCACTGGCGCTTTTGAGGCGCATCAGCCGGGTGAGCGATATCACCGGCCGACCATCCGGCAAGATTTCAGTCACTTCGCCCGGAAGCACCATATTGGAGCCGTTGGCATCGTAGAATATCTTCTGATAATTGTTGAAATCCACGAAATAAAACACGTCGAGATCGAGCACGGCCTTTTTCTTTTCATATTGCCCTCGCAGCACGCAATCGAAATCACGCCTGCCCTCGCGTGCTTTTCCTGTGACCTGGAAGTACACCATGTCACCTACCGCCGGCGTAGCTACTGACCGTTCAGCCGCCTTGGCACTCTTTGTCCGCGGAGTCTTTTCCAGGATGGCTCGTTTGATCTCATCCCACAGCAGCCGGTGCGCCACAAGATTGATATCGGACAGATCTGTTTTTGCGTCGAGCCGCTCCGTATGACGAAGATTGAAGGTGATTGCGCCATTGAGTTTGCACGAATAGACGGATTTCACATTATCATCGGCCCACACGGGAGCCACCGAAATACGTTGTCCCGACAGGGCAAGCCTCATTTTTTCGCCCTCAAAAACAGATGTCGTCGTATCCGGCAGAGCCACTTTGCGGTTGAGCAGGTGATAGCACAGGTAATTGACATCACTGAGGTCGTGCCAGCCAAATTCGAGCGGTGCGGTATTAAGTCCGGCGAAAGTCCCGAGCACGCCGTTGAAAGTATCGGCGTCAAACTTCTCCCTTATCAGCGCGCCGAGCATATAGAGCATCCCCCTGTGCCGGTCGTAATATGCGGCCGGCTCGTCCTTACCCAGCAAAAGCTCAATTGCGATGGCCAGAGCAAGGTCTTTCATTGATTCGCGGTCGGCCACATTTATAAGCTCGCGACGGCTTTCTATATATGTATATAGTATTTCACGGAAAGCATCGCCGAACACCTCCAGGAAGCGATTGTCGGCATGCCGGGCTTTGATCACCTCAAAAATATCATTGGAATGTCGTGAAGCCAGTTCGGGTGCTATATTTATCAGAGCCATGAGATTGCTCATGGTTTCGCGTGGGCGGAATATCCACCCCGAGCAGCGCATTGTGTCGATGGTCTGCACTACACTGCGCTCAGCATTACCATCCACTACCATCCTGGCCGCATTGCGGTAAGCCTCCACCTGCTGGATTACGTCGCCAAGACGGGTTCGTGATTTATATAGCTGGTCGCGGTTGGCACCATAGACGCTTCCGAATTTCTCGCTTTCGATCACCAGGCGTATCACATCTATCATACAGTCGAGCCATGGCAGGCGCCGGCGCGGGGCCTCGGCTATCCAGCCCGGTATATAGCGCATCATCTTCTCCATGGCCCTCACTATCCATTCCGCCGATGCGGTGCTTTCCTTTTCTATTTCTGACAAAAACGACACTTTCAATATTTTCGTAGCCATCTCTATCCATTTGCGCCGGGGCAGATATTCATTCGAGAGCACATCGTCAATGGTAAAAGACTTTTCGATTTCAGGCCTGTTGAGACCCACGTACTCAAGCTCCACCTTATCACCCTCAATATTCACCACCCGGCACTTCACCACATCAAAACGATTCAGCTTATCTATATAAATAGGTACATTGTCATGCGTCAATCCTGCTTTTTCATCTCTAAGCCTCATGGCACCCTTCTTTGCAAGCCAGATCTTGAATTCATAAGTTTCACCGGGCTCATAAATCTGCGTGACTATACTTTTCAAAGTCTGCTCAAATCTATTTTCGCCCATATATACACATTCGAGTCTCTCGGGCTTCACTTTCACTTGAAAATCATAAGGCTTCACCGTGTACACCTCTCCCTTGGGCTGCTCAGCGATGACAAAAAACGGTTTCCCGGTCTCTTTCGACAAATCAAAATCTTTTTTGGCAAAGCTATATACTTTGCCCACTTCATAACGCATAATGTATAAATTTAAAACAGTTTAACAAATTGCTATCGCGAATTGGCATCCGCATTGCAAAAATACATTAAATATTTGGGATTTACAAATTTACCACCATGTGCGTATTTTCGAAGATTTTTATGTAATTTTGCATTCGCATTAGGTATTATGTCTCGAATAGATAAAGCTACAGTCGACCGCATTCTCGACGCGACGGATATCGTCGACGTCGTGAGCGACTTTGTATCCCTGAAAAAACACGGTTCAAGCTACACCGGGCTGTGTCCTTTCCACAACGACCGCTCTCCATCATTTTCCGTGAGCCGGTCGCGCGGCATTTTCAAATGTTTCAGTTGCGGCAAGGCAGGCTCAGCCGTCAGCTTCCTGATGGATCTCGAGAACATGACCTACGTAGAGGCGCTCAAATGGCTTGCAAAAAAATACAATATTGAGGTACAGGAGCGCGAGATGACGTCGGCCGAGCGCGACGCCCAGGTGGCACGCGAGGCTCTCTACGCCGTCAATGAATTTGCCCTCAACCACTTCGAGAAAACCCTCACCGATACCGATGAAGGCCGCGACATAGGGCTTTCATACTTCCGCGAGCGTGGCATCAACGATGCCATGATAGCGCGCTTCCATCTCGGATACTCCCTCGAGAAGCCCGACGACCTTTATAAAAAAGCCACAAATGCCGGATTCGAGGAAAAATTCCTTGTCGAGACCGGTGTGTGTATCCTCACCGACCGCGGAACGTACTACGACCGTTTCAAAGGCCGTGTCATTTATCCGGTTTACTCCCTTTCGGGCCGGGTAGTGGCTTTCGGCGGACGCATCCTCAAAAAGGAAAAATCGCCGGCAAAATACGTCAATTCACCCGAAAGCTCCATCTACTCCAAAAGCCGCGAGCTGTACGGCATGTACCAGGCCCGAAACGCCATTGCAAAAAAGAAAAAGTGCATACTCGTGGAGGGCTACATGGACGTCATCTCCATGCACCAGGCAGGTGTCGAGAATGTCGTGGCATCATCCGGCACAGCCCTCACCGAGGGACAGGTGCGCATGATCAAGCGTTTCGCCGGCAGCGTCACTCTGATTTACGACTCCGATACAGCCGGCATCAAGGCTGCTCTCCGCGGTATCAATATGTTTATCGCGGCCGGCCTGTCGCTCAAGCTCGTGCTGCTGCCCCCGGGCGAAGACCCCGACTCTTTTGCTCAGAGCCATTCGGCATCCGAAGTGGAAGCATACATTGCCGAACATGAGCAGGATATCATCGACTTCAAGGTCGAGATACTGATGAAAGAGGCTCTCGACGATCCGCGACAGCGCTCCGAGGCCATCAACGACATCCTTCGCACGCTGGCCCTGATACCCGACATAGTAGAGCAGTCGCTCTACCTCGACCGCTTTTCCACAAAGATCGGTATTCCTACATCCACACTGGCTGCCCAACTCGGGCGCTTCGTCTCACAGAAGCAGGAAGAAGACTTCGCCAAGAAGCAGCGCGATACATTGCGCCGCCGCGCCGATGAAACCGTAGAGGAAGTCGAAACCGAAGAATCCCCATCCACCGCCGCACTGCATCCGGCCCCGCCCGCCATCCTGCGCGCCGAGACCGAGCTGATGCGTTACGTGCTGCGCCATGGAGCGCTATATCTCTGCGATGTATTTCCCGACCCGGAAGCAGAGGAAGCTGTTCCGATGACCGTATACGAGTACATCCGCTGCGAACTCGACAACGACAGCATCGCCATGTCGCACCCGCTCTTCAAATCGCTTTGGGACGATGTGACCCGGCTTCTCACCGAACGTTGGCCTCAGGAGCGCGACGCCTGCGACGCACGCCTGCTGGCCGAACGGGCACGCAAGCTCGAGGATGGACGCAGCTCGATACGAGAGACAGCCACTGATACCGAGTCGGTGGAGCTGATGGAAAAAGCCCTGCTCGACCGTCTCGACCACGAATACAACGAAGCCACCGACGACTTTGCAAATGCGTTCGTGCAGAAAATGCTGCTCCGCGGCGAAGACCGCAAGATGATCGATGCCATTGCCAAGCTCACCTCGGAAGACACGGTGCTGAGTAAGATGTATCCGCGCGTTGACCTGCGCGATGACCTCCTCGAAAAAGTTCCCCGCGCGATATATACTCTCAAAAACGCCATCATCAAGGACCGTCTCCACGCACTCGAGATGCAACTCATGTCGCTCACTCCCGACGATTTCGATAAAGCACGTGCCATAATGGAGGAAATTCTTGATAAAAAACGCCTGAGTATGGAATTCGACAAGACCAACGGCGAGATTGTCATCACTCCCAAATCATCATCAAAATGAGCAGACTTTACGCTCAGGTAATCGTTCCACGGCCGGTCGATGGAATTTTCACCTACGAAATTCCGTCATCGCTGCACGACCGTGTGTCGGCAGGCCGCCGCGTGGTCGTGCCATTCGGTCCGAAACGCTTTGTCACCGGTATCGTCGAGGCCGTAACTCCCATCCGTCCCGAGGGCGACGGGATGCTGAAAGAGGTCACCGAAGCAGCCGACATCGCCCCCACAGCCATACATCCGCAGATAAAACTATGGCATTGGCTCGCCGACTATTACATGTGCCCTATCGGAGATGTATACAAAGCCGCCGTACCTGCCGGCCTGCGTGTGGAAAGCGAGAGCCTCGTGGAAGTATCGCCGGAAATCTCCGATAGCTTCGCCTCGCTCGACGAGCACGAGCTGGCCATAGTGACAGCCATCCGCGACAAAGGCAAAGTAGCCGTCAAGGATATCGAGCGCTCCGCCGGTATCACCCCCGCGGCCATATCACGCATGGTCGACAGGGGCATTCTCGTCATGCACGAATCCATGGTGAGCAAATACCGCAGCCGCAAGGTGCAATACGTCAGTCTGGCCCTCGCCCGCGGAGATGCCGATGCCATCGCCGCAGCCTTCAAGGCCGTCAGACGCTCACCCGCGCAGGAAGCAGCCCTCATAGCCCTGATGTCGCTCAGCGGATTCACCAATCCCACCTTGCCCTTGAAAGCTGTCGAGCGCACATCCCTGCTCAATGCCGCTCCGGCCGCCACCTGGGAGGCCGTCACCGCATTGCGCCGCAAAGGCCTCGTCGAAATCGAGGTGCGAGAGGTGTCGCGTTTCAGCTACGACGACGACCCGTCAGCCACCACTCAGCTCCCTGAATTGAGCGACGACCAGCGCCGGGCCCTCTCCGGGATACACTCATCATTTACCGACAAGGCTGTGACTTTGCTTCACGGCGTCACGTCGTCGGGCAAGACCGAGATATACATCCACCTCATCGACTTTGTCCTGCGCCAGCAAAAACAGGCGCTCTTCCTCGTGCCCGAAATCGCTCTCACCACGCAGCTCACCCGCCGCCTGCAGCATGTATTTGGCCGCAAGGTACGCATTTATCACTCAAAATTCAGCGACAACGAGCGTGTGGACATATGGCGCGACATGATTTCCTCACCTGAGCCATGCGTCGTCATCGGAGCGCGCTCCGCTATCTTCCTTCCCTTCACCAACCTGGGTCTGGTCATCGTCGATGAGGAGCACGACCCGAGCTACAAACAGACCGACCCTTCACCCCGGTACAATGCCCGCGACACAGCCATCGTCCTGGCATCGTTCCACGGCGCCAAGACTCTGCTCGGCAGCGCTACACCATCAGTAGAGACCTACTACAAAGCCACCGAGGGGGCCAAATACGGACTTGTGACACTCGACAAACGCTTCGGCGATGCCGGCCTTCCGGCTATTGAAATAGTGGACATGTCACGTGAACGCAGCAAGGGCGACGTCGACGGCGCATTCGCCAATCATACCGTCGCAGAGGGGCGCCACACGCTCAACGACGGCCGACAGATGATCGTTTTCCATAATCGCCGCGGCTTCTCACCGCGTGCGCGCTGCACTCAGTGCCAGTTTATCCCGAAATGCGACCACTGCGACGTCTCCCTCACATATCACAAACGCACCAATACTCTCGAATGTCACTACTGCGGCGCTGTGTACCCCCTGCCCAAGACATGCCCCAACTGCCACGAGCCCGCTATCCGTATCGAAGGTTACGGCACGGAGCGCGTCGAGGACGATGTCGCTGCTCTCTTCCCCGAAGCCTCGATTCTCCGCATGGACCTCGATACCACACGCAACAAGGAAGCATATTCAACCATCATCGATGACTTCTCGGCAGGCAAAGCCCAGATACTCGTAGGCACACAGATGGTCACGAAAGGGCTCGATTTCGGTTCGGTCGGACTCGTCGCCGTAATGAACGCCGACAATATCCTCAACTACCCTGACTACCGCTCAACGGAGCGAGCCTTCAACCTGCTCGAACAGGTTGCCGGACGCGCCGGGCGCCGCAAAGTGGCCGAGGGCAAGGTAATCATACAGACCTATACGCCCGATCATCCCGTCATAGGTCACGTACTGCGCCACGACTACCTCGGCTTCTACAACGAAGAGATCGAGTTGCGCCGGCGTTATATGTATCCCCCTTTCGCGCGCGTGATCATGATATATGTCAAACATCGCGACCGCGCTACAGTCATCAAGATGGCCGCCGAGCTCACCTCTTCACTGCGCGCACTGCTTGGCAACCGTGTCCAGGGCCCCATCGAGCCGCCTGTCGAGCGCGTCGCATCGCAATACATCCGCCGCATCATGCTCCGCATCGAGAATACAGCGTCGCCCGCCAAAGTCAAGCAGCTCCTCCGCGGGGAATACATCCGTCTCCAGTCATCCCCGCTCATGAAAGGCCTCTCAATCTATTACGACGTCGACTTCATCGGGTAATATAGTTTCGGTTGTCATCGTTTTACTTGTCAATTATTCATTTTTTCACTAAATTTGTGGCATGTTAAAGATCTCTAAAATAGTATCGGCCGCATGCCTCGCCCTTCTGCCGGCGGCAGCTCACGCCGCTGTGCCGCTGAATTATGAGGCGAAAGTGCTCGCCAACGTGTCCACCGGCGATTTCGCTCCTTATTTCATCGGCTCACTCAATCACGGCAAGACAGTGCGTGCCAATGCCTTGGCTCTCGACGCCCGCGCAACGGTGCAGCTCGACTCCACATCCCGGTTCAGCTGGGGAGCCGGTGCCGAATTCGTTTTCGACATATCATCGGCCAACGACTACGCCCGCTATCTCGGACCCGTCGAGCAGTGGGGCGAGCAATCCAACCGTCCAGCCTACGCTTGGGTGCAGCAACTCTATGGCGAAATAAAATATCGCTCCCTCTTCGCACGCCTCGGTCAGAAAGACTATCATTCGGCCCTGCTCGACGAAACACTCAGCTCTGGCGATCTCACACGCAGCGCCAACGCCCGCGGAATACCCGGTCTCGAAATCGGCTTTATTGATTTCCAGGACATTCCCTTCACCAACGGCTGGGTGCAGATTCAAGGCGTCATCGAATACGGACGCACCACCGATGATGGCTTCAAACGCAAGCAATACAATTATTACAATTACCTCCTCGCCACCGACCTTTGGTTCACATACAAGCGCTGCTATTTCCGCACCAATCCGGCCAAACCTCTCAGCGTGACCATCGGCATGCAGGCCGCCGGACAATTTGCCGGCTCTACAGCATTTTACAAAGACGGCAAGTATCTGCGTTCCGACGACCGCGGTTTCCACATCAAGGACGTATTCAAGATGTTCCTCCCCACCGAGGGCAATGGCAATGACTTCTACGAAGGCAACACCCTCGGTTCATGGGACCTCAAAGCCCGCTATCGCCTCCGCAACGGCGACGAGCTGTCCTTCGTTTTCCAAGGCCCGTGGGAAGATGGCTCCGGCATCGGACGCATGAACGGCGCCGATGGCCTGTGGGGACTTTACTTCCACTCCCACAAGCCGGCACTCATCAGTGCCGCAGGCATCGAATACCTCGATTTCACAAACCAGAGCGGCCCCATGCACTGGGCACCCGCCGACGCCGCCGGCACATCGATCACATCACACGCTTCAGGCCGTGACAACTACTATAATAACGTCACTTACGGTGCATACACCAACTATGGCATGGCTATCGCCACTCCTTTCCTGGTAGCACCAATATACAACCTCAACGGCTTCCCGGCCTTCCGCTACAATCGCGCCCAGGGCATGCACATCGCCATCCGCGGCTACCTGGCCACCTGCTGGACCTATGCACTGAAATACTCCTGGCAGCACGCCACCCAGTCAGGTAATTGGCCTTCGCGTCAGTCCATGGTCGACAATTCGATGCTTGCCCGCCTCGATTGGCTCGCCACGGCTCTTGCACCCGGCCTGCGCATGTCGGCGTCTCTCGCATTCGACGCCGGACGCCTCCGCGGCAATAATTTCGGGGCACTCGTCTCAGTATCTTACTCCGGCGACTTCACTTTCAATCGCAATCGCAAATGAATCGTACAATATATTTCCTCACTTCACTCCTGATGATGGTCACCATGTCGGCATGCTACAACGATGGCGACATCGGCAATCTTTACGGATTCTGGCGCATCGAGTCTTACACCATCGACGGCGAGGACGCCATGACCGAGATGGTCGAAAACACCATTTTCTCCTTTCAGAACGATATCGTGCAGGTAAAATGGCCCGTCGACGATTATCTCACTTACAACTACACCACCGGCACGTGGACACGCGAGGGCAACGAAATGTCGCTCAACTTCACCCATCACGACGACCAGTATGCCCACGGCACCGGCATCTACGAAGCTCCGGCATGGCTCTCGATGACATCTTCCGAGATCATGCACATGACATATACAAGCGATGCTTCACACCGCTTCAACCTCTCTTGGGTCGATCCCCAGGGACGTCATATCGCTTATACCTTCGACAAATGTATGTAATTTCAATATATCATGCTCGATAAAAACAAACCGGTGGCCGTCACCGGAGCCGATGGATTCATCGGCTCGAATCTTACCGAAATGCTTCTCCGCGAGGGATACCGCGTGCGCGCTCTCGCTCAATATAATTCTTTCAACAACTGGGGCTGGCTCGAAGAAGTCCGCCGCATACCCGAAGCCGCCGACCGCCTCGAAATCATCAGCGGCGACGTGCGCGACCCCGACTTCTGCCGCCACTTCTGCGACGGCATGTCCACTGTGTTCCATCTCGCCGCACTCATCGCCATTCCCTACAGCTACATAGCTCCCGACAGCTACGTCGACACAAATATCCGCGGAACGCTCAATATGTGTCAGGCCGCCCGCGACTGCGGCGTCGCCCGGCTCATCGTCACATCCACAAGCGAGGTTTACGGTACAGCTCAGTACGTACCCATCCCCGAGACACACCCCCGCCAGCCGCAATCGCCCTATTCAGCCACCAAGATAGGCGCCGACGCCATCGCGCTCAGTTTCCACAATGCTTTTGAGCTTCCGGTCGTAGTGGCACGTCCATTCAATACCTACGGTCCGCGCCAGAGCGCACGCGCCTTCATCCCCACGGTCATCTCTCAGATAGCCGCCGGCTGTCGCGAGATCAAGGTCGGCGATCTCTCGCCCACCCGCGACTTCAACTACGTGGCTGACACTTGCCGCGGATTCATAGCCCTCGCGCAGGCGCCCGGCATCGAAGGCCGCGAGATCAACATCGCCACCGGCACAGAGATATCCATGGAGGAGACCCTGCACACAATTGCCGAAATAATGCACTCCGACGTGAAGTTCGTCGTCGATCCTGCCCGTCTCCGTCCCTCGAAGAGCGAGGTACGTCGTCTCTGCGGCGACAATTCACTCATCACATCACTCACCGGCTGGCGTCCGCAGGTATCGCTCCGCGAAGGCCTCACAAAGACGGTCCAATGGTACACATCAGGCGACGTCGCACGCCAGTACAAAGCTGATATATATAATGTGTGATACTATCAACATACTCTTTCTCGGCGGCGCCAAGCGTGTATCGATGGCTCGCCATTTCAAAGCCGCCGCACGCGCTGTCGGCATGGAGCTGGAGCTCTACAGCTACGAATTGACCTCCCGCGAGCCCATAGCCGAGGAAGCATGCGTCATCGAGGGACGCCGCTGGAATTCCCCCTATGTTGTCGATGAACTTCGCCAAATCTGCCGCCGGCTCAATATACGCGCCGTAGTGCCATTTGTCGATGGTGCGGTTGCCGTCGCCGCCGCCCTGGCGGATGTGACCTTCGTGCCCGCTCCCGATGCGGATTTGGCCGAGACGATGTTCGACAAGGTCAAGGCGGCCGCGCTTTTCGAATCCCTCGACCTCCCCGTCCCCGAAACCTGCCGCGACGGCATCTTCCGCCATCCTCTCATCGCCAAGCCCCGCCACGGATCAGCCTCAAAAGGCCTTATATTCATCGAATCCCAGGCGCAGCTCGATGCCTTCCCTGATCCCGACAATTATCTCATACAGCGGCACATCCTTTCACGCGAGGAGATCACAGTCGACTGCTACGTCGACACACACACCGGAGAGCCCCTCATCATCTCGCCGCGCATCCGCCTCGAAGTATCCGGCG
>CANSGE010000069.1 GCA_947646295.1 uncultured Bacteroidales bacterium | reverse complement strand
CAAAAAAGCCGTAAAGCGATACATCGCCTTATAAAAAAGTTTCAGCAAAGCCGGGGCCGGAGCCGAGGCTTTGCGAAACCAAAATTGATACAAGGGGAGCTGCCCCTTGCGACATTTATCTGATTGCCAAAGAGTCATTATATAGTAGTCAAAGATTACATACCTGTCCGGCCAGGATGATACATCCGGTAGTACGCTCGAGCACGAAATACATGAAAGGACGGTCAAATGCGACCTGCGCTTCGGGATAGAGGTGCGGTGAGGCTGTATCGTAAATCACAGCAGAGACGGCGGCCGCCTTGATACCCTTTTCGTCGACTTTGGCGGCGGTGCGGTGCATCATGGATACAGATGCATCGCGATGTATACCGATATTGCTGAGATCCACAGTAAGGTCACTTACACCCGAGGCAGCGAGCAGCTCCTCGATCTGTGCTGAGGTAGAGAGCTCAAAGCGGGGCAAATCAAGCTCCAGCATGTGCCGCGGGGCATCGCAGGCGGCAGTCAGATCCTTGTAAGAAATGGAGCGGCTGAGGTCGGCGAGCGAGACTCCCTCCCGGGGTAATATGAGAATACAGTCGTATTGGTGCAGGCTTTTTGCCACTGCCTCATAGCCCTGCGCCGAGAGGTAAGTGGCAGGCCCGCGCTGATGCATCATATCGACGGTGCTACTGCCCTGCGTGCCGGCAAAGGATGCCGCACGGGTATCGGATTTATCGAAGTTGAAATCCCACAACGAGTTGAAGTACATGGCATTGACGAGCAGCAGCTCAGCCTTGGGCGCTGAAATATCCAGCGAGGGTATCATACCCTGAGTCTTGTCGGACACCCAGCGTGAAATGATGTCGCGGCAAGCACTACCGGCGAAGTCGAGGGGGAGCACATCGGCGTAATATGTATCGCGCATGTCATTGATAAAATCGCTTTTGAGAGCACCGCCGGCCTGATACCACACTGAGTTGGCAAGCGACATTGCCGAATTGTCGCGGGCTGCGGGCAGATACTTCATGATTTTATTGCACAAGGCATTGAGGGCGTGCTGATCATCACAGTGCAGAGCATCGCAGATGCGTGCGCTCAAATCGCCGTCGGCGGCATTGCTCATCATGCCCATGGCCATCACGATGCTCACAGGCGATATTGCAAAGTTTTGCGATCGGTCGCCTTTGAAAATCCGCTCATAGCCGGCAGCTGAGTTTCGGAAAAAGTCGATTGAAGCTTCGTTGATAGCTGCCAATGCGGCTTTTTCGTCGCCATCGGCTACAAATTCATCGACGGCAGGAATTGAGATGACGGCCTGATCAGCATTCTGACGAACCCCATCGTCAGACGAGCAAGCCTGCAGAATCGCCAATGAGGCGATCGCAACCGGAATAAACATAGTCTTTTTCATAAGAAAATGATTTTGGATTTGCGTTAAACAATCAGCAAATATACGAAATTATTTTTATAATTACTATAGTCGACCCATTTTGATGAATCATATTCAGAGCCTTCCATAGGACAGAATACACTGGTGAGGAAATATCCATTGCCATAGCCATCCCAACCCCAATTATAGTGGATTAACTTTGATATTCCTCCTTGAGTGCTTATCAGATGATATTCGTTATCTCCATATTCATCGCCCATGGAATAGAACTTGATCTCAGTACCATACTCCCAGATAGCATCGGCTACCCAAATATGTCCGTATTTACTTTCAGAGTCATCTCCTCGCACTATAGCGACACCTTTATTGTTACTCTTGAGATCTTTAAATAAGTTGTCGGCAGATGTTCCGTTTTTAAAGGCTTTGCTTGAAAGCATGCTACGCATGACAGAGAAAACATTCGTGTAATTTGATTCAGTGCCATATGATTCGTATTTGCAAGAAGCTAAGTGACCTAATTCTCTTATCAATCTGGTAATCATCAAGTGGTCGAGTTCTGGTGCAGAACACTGTTTGTAGTGGTCGGCTATAGTTTCATCCGATGGATTCTCTGACAACATAGATTTCTTATGCTTGTTTATGTTGGACCAATTCAAGCCGTTCTTGTATCCCTCCATACCCGGATAGGAATATATGATCTGAGTGGGCAATTGGAAGTATGACAGTACTTGAGCCATTGCAACGGGACCACACCCAGCTTTTTTATTCGGGGCAAGATCATTTTCCGGCCAACCTTGTCCCCAACATACTTGGACTCTTGGAGTCTCTTTATTGTAGACTGTTGTTGTGTCATAGTACCACGTAGGCTTAGGATTAATTGGCTGTATCGTTATAGCTAATTGGCGCTTAACGTATTCTTCTGAAGCCGCTAACGCGTACTTAAAGCCAGGATTGCTTTGGACTTCGGACGACGCATATGAGCCTTTTTCGATGATGGAAATCAGCGGCTCTGCGCATAAGGGGGCGCTTACAAGGGCAAAGCCTTGCTCATCAGCAAAATCCACTGCGTATATCAATGTATCAGTAGAGCCGGATCGGCTGTTGCGAGAGGTAATGACACTCACGCTGGCTGGGTCTACCCGCTGACGGACATTTCTACTGTTAGCCGCATGCGCGTCGGCTGCTTGTTGGGCGATGCGTATTGCATCGTCAATACTGCGCATTTCGGAGGATGCGGTGATCGGAGATTGAGTTTGCTCCGCGGAGGGCGCAAGCATCTCTTCCTGACTGCACGATAGGGCGAGCAGAAGAAGCGGAAGGAAAAGGAGTCGGATTTTTTTCATACTAACATTATTTAAATGGTTTATAAAATGAGGTTGGTAAGCGATGGACTAGTGAATCGGATTGATTGGTGTTGGTAAAGATAATATACAGAAATCAAAAATGCAACCTTTTTATCATAAAAATTTCATTATTTAATAAAAATAGATAAAATACGAGCAAATTAAGCTTAAAAGAGACGCAATAACAGCATTAGACTACGGGCGCAGATCTAAATGTTCGGTATTAGACATAAAAGCATCAAGCCCTTATGTGGTTATGGTTTTATGGTCATAAAATTTCAGCAGTGAGTTTACCGTCGGGAGGATACGATGGAGTAGCCACCAGCACGGATGAGGTGCCGTTGCAACGGCACCCGATGTCTGCGCGCCCGGGGAATTTAATGTCGGCTCGCAAATCCGAGGCTGTGTGGAGATAGGCGTGGAGCTTATTTCAGTTCTTCGAGAGATATTATGTTGTGGAGGATAGCGTAGACGGTCATGCCGGAGGCTGAATGTATGTTGAGCTTGGCACAGATGTTGCGGCGGTGGGTGGTGACGGTGTTGACGGAGAGGCAGAGTTTGTCGGCGATTTCCTTGTTGCTGAGTCCGCGGGCGATGCCTTGCACTATGTCGCGCTCGCGAGCTGTGAGCACTACGTCGCCGTGGGCGTCGAGAGGGGGGTGAGTGGCCGGAGTTTCGTCGGGGCGCGCCTCCTCGGCGATGCCTGAGCGTTCGAGGCGTTCGACGGCGGGGATGAATATCTTGTCCTCGACCTCACAGTGCTGCACGAGGTCGCGCTCGCAGATGATTATTTCGAAAAGTACGGAGTTGAGCATGTCCACGCGAGAGCCATCGGCTGTGAAGTGGCAGATGAGTATATCTTTCATCTCGTGGAGTTTCTCGGCGATGGATGGGTGGTTGTCGCGGAATTTGGCTATTGAGAATCCAGCGGCGCGGGTGCCTGCGACGAGCGAGTCGACGTAAGTGAATACGTGACGGTCTTCGTAGTCCATGTGGCGGCGTACCTCGCGGACGTATTCGTCGTAGAATTTCAGGAATACGAGTGCCATGTCGCCGGATGCACCTGTGGAAATGGCGTCGATGATCTTGCGGCGGATATTGGGCAGTACGTAGTCGAGGAAGTAGATGTGTGCGCGCTTGAGGTAGCCGGTGAGCGACTGGAGCGATACGCCTGAGGCGTCGCATGCTTTGCCGCTGATGAAATTGGCCACGGCGAGAAATGTGGAGGTGTGCACGCCGTACTCCTCGCACACCTCGGCCACGGTGCGGTCGCCGAAGCCGAGGGATATGCCGAAGCGGGTGAGTACGGGCAGCAGGAGTGCATTGTCGGCCACGACGTCACGCAGGAGATGTGATGAAAGATATTTGTCCATTTTTGGAAGGTCAGTGCATATTCTGCGGCAACATGGCGGCGATATATTTGCCTATGATGTCAAATTCGAGGTTGACTACGGTACCGGTGCTGATGCGGCAGAAGTTGGTATGCTCAAGGGTATAGGGGATTATGGCGACGCGGAATGTGCCCGGTTCGCTGTCGCATACGGTGAGACTCACACCATTGACGGTGACGGAGCCTTTTTCGACGGTCATGTAGCCTTTGCGGCGCATAGCGTCGGGGATGTCGTAGGTGAAGCGGAAGTAGCGGGAGCCGTCGACGTCCTCGATGTCGGTGCAGCGTGCGGTGCAGTCGACGTGGCCCTGTACGATGTGTCCGTCGAGGCGCCCGTTCATCATCATGGAGCGTTCGAGATTGACGAGATCGCCCTCGGCGAGGGAGCCGAGGTTGGAGCGGTCGAGTGTCTCCTGTATGGCCACTACCTCGTAGGTATGGTCGGGGTTGATGGCCACGACGGTGAGGCATACGCCGTTGTGGGCCACGGACTGGTCGATTGACAATTCGTCGGCAAAGGCCGAGCGGACACGCAGGCGGAGATTGCCGTCGGTGCGGGTGGCGGCCACTACTGTAGCGGCCTCTTCAACTATTCCTGAGAACATAATGTGAGATTGTTGGATTCGATATTGAGCGGACGTCCCACGGGCCAGCGGAGATTGAGAGTGAGTGTATGCGCGTGGGCGTCGAAGCGAGCTTTGAGATTGCGGCCGTTGACACGGAATGTAGCCGGGGCGGCTGCGCGATGTATCACCAGACGCAGGTCGATGGTGGCGGGGGCGCCGGTGTAGGTGCCGGCGGAGGTGATGTTGATGCGGCGACCGGAATTGCCGGTGAATGTGAGCAGGCTGTACCGGCCTGACTCGAGCGATGATGCCGAGAGGCGGTCGTCGTCGTACATGGTGAACTGTGACTCCACGCCCTCGACGGGATAGTAGTTGAGGGTGAAACGCGCGGGGTTGTAATCACCGGTATTGTCCATCTCATAGTCGGCCATGGGGATGAAAGCTCCGGCGCGTACAAATACGGGGAGCACCTCGAGTGGTGCGGGATAGTCGATGACGGAGTGTCCGGCGTACACGCGGTCGGGGTGAGCCATATCGAGCCACTGTCCGGCGGGGAATTCGATGCGGCGCTCTGTGGCGCCCTCGGTCATGACGGGAGCCACGAGCACGTCATTGCCCCAGAGAAATTCGTCGGAGATATGATCGTAGTCGCGGCCGGGCTCGGTGAAATTGAGCGGACGCACGAGCGGATATCCCTTGGCGGCGTTTTCGTAGGCGAGGGTGTAGTTGTAGGGCAGCCAGCGGTAGCGCTCCTTGATGATGGGCAGGATCACGGAGCGGTACTGGGGGTAATTGTATGGCTCGGCGAACTGCTGTGCATGGGTGCGGAGCACAGGCGAGAAAAGGCCGAGCTGCAACCAGCGCACGTACAATTCGGGGAGATAGGCGTTGTCGGGGTCGACGGCGAAGCCGCCTACGTCGTGTCCCATGTATCCGAGGCCGCTTAGACCCGAATTGAGCATGATGCGTACCTGCGGCTCCAATCCGCCCCAGGAGCGGCTCACATCTGTGCTCCAGGGGAATACGGCATAGCGCTGCAGGCCGGTGGTGCCTCCGCGCATCATGGTCATGAGGCGGCGCTCGGGATATACATCTTTATATAGGTCATAGATGATCTCGCTCCAGTCGTTGCCATATTGGTTGTGGTAATTGGCTGCGGGGAGGCCATTGGCGTGAAGCCCCGAGAGGGGATGCACTTCGGGTTCGCCCAGGTCGCCCCACCATCCGGCGATGCCCATGTCGGTGAGCTTGCGGTAGCGTTCGCGGAGCCATGCGCGGGTATCGGGGTTGGCTACGTCGAACATGCCGCCTTCGCCTACCCATATCTTGACTTCCTGCTGCGCGCCGGTGGTGTCTTTGAGCAGGAGGTTATTGGCGGTGAGATAGTCGTAATTGTCCACGCCACGGCCATTGCGGAGCACGTATGGCTGTGAGATGGGGATGAGGTTGACGCCGCGGCGGCGGAGCTGTGCGAGCATCTTGGTGGGATCGGGCCACTGTTCGGGGTCCCAGTCGAGACGTCCCATATCCTGCTCCTTGCCGTACCAGTAGAGGTCGAGCACGATGCCGTCAAGCGGATAGCCTGCGCGCTTGAGGGTATCGACCACGCCGAGTGTCTCGGCCTGGGTGCGATAGCCGTATTTGGAGGTGATGTAGCCCAGGCTCCAGAAGGGTGCGAGCGGCTGACGGCCCGTCAGAGCGGTAAGCTCGGAGGTGACGTCGGCCAGAGTGGAGGCGCCGTTGATGAAATAGTAGCCCACCGGGGCACGGTTTTCGGTGATATAGGTGATGGGATTCTGCAATATCATCTCCGCGCGGGCATAGTCGTCGAAGAGCAGGGCGAAGCCGTCGGAAGAGAGGAAGAGGGGCATGGTGATGCCCATCTGGCTGATGCGGGGGTCATCGCCGGTGTAGCCGTAGTTCTGGCGATTGAACATCACCAGGGTGTCGCCGCGTAGGTTGAGCTTGTGGCCACGCTCGCCGGCTCCGTAGAATGAGCCGGAAGATGTGGTGCCGAGCGAAAATTCGGCTTTGCCGTCCTTGAGCAGGCGGCGTCCGGAGTCGGATATCACCTTGCCGGCACCGGCCGAGATGGTGACAGCGCCTGTGCGCGAGTCGACCATGGCTGTGACGCCCGCGGGTGTGGTGAGTGTGGTCACGTAGGGGCCTGCCTGGCCGATGGTGGCATCGGCTGTGGCGGGGATGTCGACTGTGGCACGTGAGGGCAGAGGCTTCTCGCCGGGGGCGATATTGGTCACGTGCAGGATATTATCGGTGACGGCTGTGACAGTGACGATGCGGCCGTCGGGTGTGGAGGTGGTCAATGATGCCGGAGCAGCAGCGGCTGCCACTGCTGTGCTCACGGCGAGTATGGTGAATAGTTTCTTCATTGTGTTTATGGTAGTAAGATGTCGTTTTTTCAAAAACTGATGCCCTGTGATCAGGGGTCAACGCGATAGGTGTATGCGCGCCAGTTGATTACGTAATCGTCGGGCGAATTGTATACATCGTCGGGCTTGAACTGTGCCTTGGGCTTGTGGCGGCCGCCATCGGCGGCTGTCGCCACGGCGGTGAAATTCTTGGAGGCGGAGAGCTTGGGCTTCCAGACGTTGATGATGCGCTCGATGCGGAAATGGTTCATATCGTCGAAAAGACCTTTAAGTTCGGGGAACTTCTCGAGCTCGTCACGCGACCATTTCTTGTTGTCGTCGAGGTATGCGATGGCTTCCTTGGTGACTGCGGCCGATGAAGCGGCAGCGGCCACAGCGGCCGGCTCGTCGTTTTTAGCTTCGGCGGGAGTCGTCTTTGCCGGCTCGGTGACGGGAATCTCCACGATCGATGCACTGAGGGTGTCGTCGGGCACGAGGTCGGATGCGTCGGAGCCGCCGGGCGCCATGAGCCATCCTGCGATGAGCCCCACGAGCAACGCGGCCACGATGAAGATGATCATGTTGCGGCGGCTGGCACCGGATTCGGCCCCGGTATATCGGAGATGGTTGATGCGTGTGGAGCCTTCGCGTATCTCTTCCTGCAGGGCATAGCCTTCGAGCGGGCTATCGGTGAGGGCCCGCTTGGTGTGTATCTCGAAGCGGATGGGAGCGCCGAGTTCTGAATGCCGCACGGGCATCTCGAAGCGGTATATCTTGCGCTGTTCCTGAAGCTGGATGAGGGCCTGGGTGGTGGAGGCGAGGTCAAGCGTGGCTTTGAAGGGGAAGTATCCCGGGGCCTTTATCACTACTTCGGCACTCTTGAGGTCGGCTTGTGTGAAATAGTGAGCTTCGCGTATCTCGACCCCGTTGACATATATCTCGGGATCGGCTACCGGTGCCTTGGAAGCCTGCGCGGTGATGAAAAACGATGCAGGCGATATGGCCTTGCGGCTTTCGGCGGTAGATGTCGCCTCTATTTCCTGGTCGGGGTGGGTAATGGTCACCTCCTGCGAGCGGTCTTCAAATCCGCTTCGCCGCCACACTATCTCCACCGTGCCGCCGAGCGGTGCGAGGAAGGGGCGGTCAAACTGGTGATGGTAGATGTGCGGCGTGAAGCCCTCGGGGGTATTCTTGGGCGGCAGCACGGCTACGGAGGGAAGCAGCTCGACATCGCTCACGTCGTCGCCCTCGGCCTTGACCTGCAGGGCTGAGTCGACGAGCAATACGCCGGCGTATTTGAGAAATTGCGGCTGATAGAGCATGGGGCCATACCAGTCGGATAGCTTGTGGGGCATATCCGGCCCGTAGAAGGCTACGGCATATTCGCGGCCCTCGGACGCCACAGCAGCTGCGGGGTCGCGGTCGACGGGATATTCCTTGGCAAAAGCCTGGTGCAGCTCCGTGAGGTCCTCGGCGCTGACAGCGGGATTGGATATCATCAGAGTGGTGCGGTGTACCACTTCCTCCATTTCCGCGGGGGTGATGCGCAGGCCGGCCGGCACAAATATGGATGTGGCCAGATGGTCGCCCTTCTGGCCGGGGATGGTGCGCAGGATGGTGAAAAACGCGCCTTCATCGATATAGCTTATCAGATAGAAGAGGTATTTTTGCGCCGGATCGTAGTCGATCTTGTCAAGCACCAGACGCACGTCCAGGATATGACGCTGCACATCTTCCTCGGGGTTGATGTTGCGCACGCTCTTGAAACCGCGCATGGATTTATATATATATAGCTGCAGCTTATTCATTTACGGTCAAATTCGTTATTCAGATATTCAATGTTATGCAAAAGTAACAAAAAAAATACGGCCAGCATATATTATTGTGGCAAAATTAATAATCCGTTACGCGAAAAAATTGCACCGCCCACGGATTTTTCGTAACTTTGTCTTTGGATTCAAAGACAAAGTTTGATGGCTAAAATCATCGTTCAAAATACGAATATCACAGTTGTCGGTATTAATGGAGAAGACTACATCTCCCTTACTGACATGGCCGGAGCGAAGGATAGTGAAAGTCGCGCTGCTGACATAATCAAGAATTGGTTACGGAATCGCTATACCATCGAATTTCTTGGCACTTGGGAAATCATCCATAATCCCAATTTTAAAGTGGTCGAATTTGACCACTTTAAAATAAATGCCGGTTTGCCATCATTTGTTTTAAGCGCATCCGAATGGATCGAACGTACTAACGCCATGGGCTTAATTGTGAAAAAGGGACGATACGGCGGCACCTATGCACATAAGGACTTAGCCTTTGAATTCGGTTCTGCAATCAGCGTGACATTTAAGTTGTACCTGATCGAAGAGTTCCAACGGCTTAAAAGTGAGGAACAAAAAATGCTCGGATGGTCGGCCAAACGCGAATTATCCAAAATCAATTACCGAATCCATACTGACGCAATCAAAACACACCTTCTACCTTTAGAAATCACTCGTGAGCAAGCTTTGCATGTTTATGCTGATGAGGCAGATGTTTTGAATGTGGCGATGTTTGGTAAAACGGCACGACAATGGCGCAACGAGAACCCTGAGTTGAAAGGCAATATCCGTGATTATGCGACAATAAATGAGCTTATTTGTCTCTCAAATATGGAAAACCTCAACGCAGTGTTTATTGAACAAGGAATACCTCAAATGGATCGTCTCATCAAGCTAAATCAAATCGCCATACGCCAAATGCAAATATTGGAGAGCGGCAACAACGATTATAAACACCTCAAGTAATTGCATCACCCACGGATTTTTCGTAACTTTGTCAACGCAAAAAATTGACACGTAATGATAGAAGATGAGCTGAAAGAAGCCGCCGCCAATACCCCTGCCGAATCCCCCGCGCCCAAGCCGAAGCCATGGGCCGTGCGATATCTCACGCTGCCTGTGCTCGTAGGTATCGGCGTGATCGTATACCTGACCTTTTTCAGCGAAAACTCTATCACTCAGCGGGTACGCTACCAGCAGATGATCGACTCGCTCACCGTGGGCCTGCGCGCACAGCAAGATTCACTCGAATATTACCGCGACCTCAACCGTCGCCTCTTCAATGACCCCGAGCTCATGGAGCAGGTAGTGCGCGAGCAATATAATATGAACCGTCCGCACGAGGACGTCTACGTAATGACCAATGACAATCAATAAATCACGCCGGAGCGCAATCTGCTCCCTCACATCGAGCCTCGGGCTGCTCATCATCGCAGCCGCTCTCGTAATCCCCATCACAAGCGGTGGATTCGACAAAAACGATTTCTACCCCTATCTCTATGCCGGAGGCGCCCTGATATGCCTGCTCTCGGCACTCTTCAACCCCAATACAGCCACTGACCCGCGCGAGCGCCGCTGGCACCGCATCGAGGCTTGGAGCTCAATCTTTTTCTGCGCCGGAGCCGCATTCATGTTCGTCGGAGGTGCCACCGCACGCGATTGGCTCGCACTCACCCTGGCAGGCGCAGTGCTACGCATCATAGCATTTGTACGCGGAATGGCAGTGGCCCGAAAAAAACGCTAAATTTCTTCATTAAAGAAAAAATTCGTTAATTGAGACTATAATTAAAAAAAAATTAGTACTTTTGCGGTCGAAAATCGCAACCCGTTCCAGAGGATGCGCGTTTAGCAGTTAACTCAATAATATTCAACCCAATATTTTACAATTTATAACTATGACAAAAATCGGTATTAATGGTTTTGGCCGTATCGGACGCTTCGTGTTCCGCGCCTCTACCAAACGTGACGACATCGAAGTAGTAGCTATCAACGACCTTCTTCCCGTTGACTACATGGCTTACATGCTCAAATACGACACAATGCACGGCCGCTTCGACGGTACTGTAGACTACGACCTCGAAAAGAGCGAACTCATCGTCAACGGCAAGCACATCCGCGTGACTGC
>CANSGE010000068.1 GCA_947646295.1 uncultured Bacteroidales bacterium | reverse complement strand
ATCCACAACTCCGGCATCGAAGTTGTCGAGATCATCGACGTTACTCCGCTGCCCCACAACGGTTGCCGTCCTCCCAAGCGCAGAAGAGTCTAATAATCAGTTTGCCGTCATGTTCTTTCATCGGCATTCACTCTACTTTCTCTTTTAGTTCAACCAACATTTAATAAATATCGGAGCGGGACAGGCCCCTTCGCGGGCGGCGGCTCACCACCTTGACTCAAAGCCGCACGCACTCCTACCCACCTATGGGTCTCATTTCATTCATGACCCGACAAAGGCACCGCGACCGGAACCCTCCGCCCCATAAACTGATTAATAACAATGGCAAGATATACAGGTCCCAAGACCAAAATCGCCCGTAAGTTCGGTGAACCTATCTTTGGTGAAGACAAAGTGCTTCAACGCCGCAACTTCCCCCCCGGCCAGCACGGCCAGAACAAGCGCCGCAAAACATCCGAATACGGTGTGCAGCTCCGCGAAAAACAGAAAGCCAAATACACATACGGTGTGCTCGAACGCCAGTTCCGCAACCTCTTTGCCAAAGCTTCTCGCCTCAAAGGTATCACCGGTGTGATCCTCCTCCAGCTTCTCGAAAGCCGTCTCGACAACGTAGTTTACCGTCTCGGTGTTGCCCCCACACGTGCAGCTGCCCGCCAGATCGTCCTCCACAAGCACGTTACTGTCAACGGTCAGGTTGTCAACATCCCCTCTTACGAAGTTAAGCCCGGTGATGTTGTTGGCGTACGCGAAAAGTCAAAATCACTCGAAGTGATCGCCGACTGCCTCGCAGGCTTCAACCACAGCAAATATCCTTGGATCGAATGGGACGAAACTGCCAAAGCCGGCAAATTCCTCCACCTCCCCGAGCGTGAAGACATCCCCGAGAACATCAAGGAACAACTTATCGTCGAGTTGTACTCGAAATAATAATCTAAAACACTATCAGATCCATGGCTATTTTAGCATTCCAGAAACCCGACAAGGTGCTCATGCTCGAAGCAGACAACTTCTATGGGAAGTTCGAGTTCAAACCGCTGGAACCCGGCTATGGCATCACTGTGGGCAACGCCCTGCGTCGCGTCCTCCTCTCATCGCTTGAGGGCTACGCGATCTCTTCGATCAAAATCGATGGCGTTAAGCACGAATTCGATGTCATCCCCGGGGTCAAGGAAGATGTTACAAACATCATCCTCAACCTCAAGCAAGTTGACCTCAAGCAGATCGTAGAAGACACCGATGCCGAAAAAGTGACCATCAACGTATCGGGCAAAGAAGTGTTCAAAGCCGGTGACATCAGCAAGGCTCTCACAGGATTCGAAGTTATGAATCCCGAGCTTGTAATCTGTCATTTGGATCCAAACGCAAGCTTCAACCTGACGCTTACAATCAACAAGGGACGCAGCTGGATTCCCGCCGAAGAAAATGTCACCCCCAACGATGACATCGACACCATCGCGATCGACTCCACATACACCCCGATCAAAAACGTCAAATATACGGTCGAAAACTTCCGCGTTGACCAGAAAACCGACTACGATAAGCTCACCCTTGAGATTACCACCAACGGTTCAATCCTCCCCAAGGACGCACTTAAAGAAGCAGCAGAAATCCTGATTCACCACTTCATGCTCTTCTCTGACGAGAAGATCACTCTCGAAACTCAGGAAGTCGACACCAATGAAGTGTTCGACGAAGAAGTGCTCCACATGCGTCAGCTCCTCAAATCGAAACTTGTCGATATGGATCTGTCGGTGCGCGCACTCAACTGCCTCAAGAGCGCCGAAGTCGAGACTTTGGCCGAACTCGTGGTATTCAACAAGACCGACCTGCTCAAATTCCGCAACTTCGGTAAGAAATCGCTCACCGAGCTCGAAGACCTGCTCACGAGCCTCAACCTGTCGTTCGGAATGGACATTTCACGTTACAAATTAGATAAAGAGTAAACTCCGATGAGACACAATAAAAAATTCAATCACCTGAGCCGTACCAAAGCTCACCGTGACGCGCTTTTGGCCAACATGACCATCTCCCTCATCCTCCACAAGCGCATCTTCACCACTTTGGCAAAGGCTAAAGCTCTCCGCGTATACGCTGAGCCTATCATCAACCGCGCCAAGGAAGATACAATGTCAAACCGCCGCCTCGTATTCTCTTACCTCCAGAACAAAGAGGCTGTCAAGGAACTCTTCGGCGACATCGCTACAAAGATCGCTGACCGTCCCGGTGGTTACACTCGTATCCTCAAGACCGGCAACCGTCTTGGCGACAACGCTAAAACTTGCTTTATCGAGCTCGTTGACTACAACGAAGCTATGCTCAAGACCGGCAAGGAAGCCAAAGCCAAAACCACTCGCCGCTCACGCAAAAAATCTGCAGCCGCTCCCGCTCCCGCAAACGCTCCCGAGCTCCCCGCAGCTGAAGAACCCAAGGCAGAATAATTTCAACATTATTCATATACAGGACGGACCGCACAAGATACTGCGGTCCGTCCTCTTTTTTTCTATGAACAATCCCAAACAATCTTTGTTATACAAATAATACTATCAAAATCTGCTAAAATGAAAAAGTTATTACTGTTGGTTGCCGTGGCAGCCACAATGTCTTTCGGTGCATGCTCCGGAAGCAAGGAATCTAAAGCAACTGAAGAGAACGAAAACGCTCTCAAGACCAAGATCGAAAACTGTACTAACCCCGACTCGCTCAGCATCTACGTACAGCAGGCCAAGGAATACGCCGATAAACTCGTCAAGGAAGGCAAAGTCGACCAGGCCAAGGAATACCTCGATCAGCTCACACCCGTAGTCGAGAAGCACGCACCCTCACTTGCCGGTACATTCGCCGCTATCAAAACAGCCGTCGACCAGGTCCCCGGTGCAGCCAAAGCCGCTGCCGACTCCACCAAGGAAGCCGTCACTGACAGCGTATCATCAAAAGTCGAAGCTGCCAAGGACGCCGCTTCCGATGCTATCGAAGCCGGTAAGGCAAAGGCCGCCGATGCTGTAAGCGACGCAGCCGGCAAAGCATCCGATGCCATCAAAGGCAGTGCCGACAAAGCATCCGACGCTATCAAGAACGCCTTGAAATAAGCCCTAAAGAAATTACACATCAAGGACGCGTTGCAAGTTTTTGCGGCGCGTCTTTTGCATATTGACGCATCCATTTATGCACTTGAAAAATCGAAATGGTTAGATTAGTTAATATGTGTTAATGTATATTATTTTTGAGCGAAAAAATCATATATTTGCACCATAACACATTACAACCGTTCCTATTATGAAAAAACTTCTCACTCTTGCAACTGTTGCTATGATGGCCGGTGCATCGGCTTTCGCTCAAGACGTTCCCGAAACCAAAGATTCCGTTGAAGTTCCTCAATCCGCCACAATGCTTGAAGTAGCCGGCCAGCTCGTGAAATACGGGTATGCCGAAGGCGAGGCTCTCCCCCTCATCCAGGCTGCCGAAATCTATCAGGCTCTCGTAGGCAAGCAGCTTGCCGACAAACCCGAGAAATCCGAGGCTGCAGCCGATGCCGCTGCCAAGGCCGACAACAAAGTGACATTTGACGTGCCCCAGCTTCTCAAAGACGCTGCCGAGCTCGCCGATGGCGATGCAACCCTGCTCGCCCTCGTAGCCAATGTACAGGCCGGCGCCACCCGCGGTGCTGTGGGCAATTACGACGTGACCACCGAAACTGTGGCTGCCCGTGGCACAGATGTGTACAACATCCGTTTCCGCGGCGGTGAGACAGCCGTAGTGATCGTATCAGGCGACGGCGATACTGACCTCGACCTCTTCGTTTACGATTCAAACGGCAACCTCGTGGCCAGCGACACCGACAACACCGATGACTGCGTATGCGCGTGGACTCCGCGTTACACAGGTACTTTCACTATCAAAGTGAAAAACTACGGCAACGTTTACAACCGCTATCGTATCGGTGTAAACTAATCTTGACAGAAAAACATCTACATGACAGCATGATGCACGCCCTCAGCAGGCCCGCATTATGCTGCCATTTTTTTTTGTCACTCATACCTCTAAAATCCCTCCTATGCGATATATATTCCTTGTCATAATCTCTCTCTTGTCGATGCATATGAGTGCGCTCGATATGTCGGAGCTCGCGCGTATGCGCAAGCTGGTATACCGGAACTCGTTTACCCCCGCTCAGCTCTCTTTCATGCGCGGCGTGGCCGCCGATATCCCGGAGCTGAGCGCGTTTGTCGATTTGGCCGAAAGCGGAGCTGCGCCATCCATCGGCGATCAGACGGATGCGTATGGTGCGATGATGCGCTATCTCGAAGAGCGTGGTCTCACCGATACCGATGACTACCGCTTCCTGCTCTTCAATTACTCCCGCCGCTTTCTCGTCGGACTTGACTATGAAAACCTGGGCCTGTATGAGCGCCGCCTTCTGGATAATATCGACAGATATGTGACAGACGAAACCACCCGGGGGTACTGGAAATATATTGTCGAATTATCCAATATCCGCCCATTGATATTCTCTTACGAATGGGAATACAAGAACAAAGTCAAGGAGGCCGACGACTATCGCCTCAAAAACGGCATCCCTGAGAGCGAGTTAGGATACTCGTTTGCCGAAACACTCCTCACAAACATGTCGTCGGCCATATATTACTTCGAGGATCTTGACAAGATGTACAAGAAGCTCCTTGCCATCGCCGCTCAGCAGTATCAGGAGATACCCGAGATGACCCAGGAGCTCGAGATGTATTACATACAGTCGCAGCTGAGCACCAATTACACACAATTCGCGCTCCTCGCGCGCTTCCGCCAGCTTATGGAGGGGCTCGTGCGGCCTACTGACCAGGCGCTTATGCGGCTTTCGTCAGCATTCTACTATTTTTATGCCGAGAAGTACGATGAAGGCATCGCGGAGATGGAAAAAGCATGGCAGGCCGTCGACACCGTCGCGCGATCGTCGAAGATACCGGTGGAGTGGATGCGCGCCAATGTCGCCGCCACGCGTCTGGTGATGCTCATCAACGCCGGGCGCATGGACGAATACGAAGCCGCCCGCGACAGCATATTCAACATGTATTCCGATGGCGGAATACAATCCCGCCGCGCCATGCTCATCATACTTACCGAATTGCTCGGCGTACAGATGCGCGACCTGCCGTATGACAACTTCATCACCCGCTACGCCGAGAGCGCTCTCTCAGAGACAATGCCGCGCGCCCGCATGGTAGCGCTCTACAACACGGCCGACTACAATTTCCACCGCGGCAATGTAGAGCAGGCTCACGAATATCTTGATGACATGCTTGAGGAGATCGACGACCGGGATTTGCCCGACGAATACAGAGCCTACGCGCTCGCTCTGCGAGGCGCTATGAACGTCATGTCGGCAAAAGTCAAGGAAGGTATCGCCAATTACGCCGAAGCAATCTCATACATGGATGCCGATTCAATGAAGGAAAACATAGTGGATGCCTATGCCTCGATGGCTCAGGCAGCCTGGGGATCGGCAGATATGGAGGAGGCCGTACGCTGGGCTGAAGAATACTGGAAAGTGCGCCCGCTCTCGATCTGGCCAGAATATTTCAGCTTCCAGGATTTCGCACTTCAGCGCATCCGCATAAGCGCTCTCACAGATACGCGTCAGAAGGTGCGCGAACTAGAAGACCTCCTCAAGCGGGTACGCAGCATGGGTCTCGGCCAGCTCGTCGGACAGTTGAATTGGGATCTTGCCCTTGTGACAGCCTCAGAGTACACAACGAAAAATATACAAAAGGCACGCGAATACTATGAAGATGCATTGGCGGCCTATCTATCCTACAATACATTGGAGGAGACATTGGGCTTCGCCCCGACATTCCTGAATTTTCTCGATGCCACCGGCGACCACAAGCGTCACAACGAAGTAGTGGCTGCGCTGATATATGACTATGACCATGGCCAGAGTGGTCCGCTGCTCAATTATATAAACCTGCTGGCTAATGAAATCACAAATTCAGTAAACAACGGCAATATCAACACCGCCTTCTACTATCAGGCCAAGATCATGGACGAGCTCCTGCGCCTGCAATCCCAGGTAGGGGCCGATATGACGAGCCTCGCTCTTGCCGGAGGTATTGCCATCCCGCACATCATCAATATATATGCCTGGGCCGCTAATACGTATCGCAACACTCCCGACGATCAGAAGGATAAGTTCGTGCAGTCGTTCGGATATCAGCCCGAGCAAGCTGAGACGATGCTCGATTTTGTGCAGGATATCTACCGCAACTATATCAATGATCAGGATATCAATTATTGCAATATACTTTTTGCGAAAGCGCGCTGGAAACTTGGCAACGGCCTTTACGACGAGGCCGAGGCCGTGCTCGACAGTATCGTCGGACGGCAGGCCTATTCAAGTTATCGGGGCGAAGCCCGCGATTTTGCTCCCGCTCTGCGCCTTGATATCGCAAGAGGCCGCGAAGACTACGATGAAATCGAGCGCCTGATGGCCACTCCTGATATAGCGGCATTGTTTGCCGGCGGCGGAGGTACGGTGAATATCAATACTCTGTCCAATCTCTGTTTCACACTCAGTACGGGCCGATGCATGCAGGGCCGCTTCCCGGAAGCGATGGAGACGGCCAAACTCCGCTACGAGGGCGTACGCCGCTATATCAATGACCAGTACGCCGCTCTCACCGAGGCCGACCGCACTGCTCTCGCATCAAGTGGAGTGGCAGGTGCCAATGATATCAATTACATACTGCCCTATGTCAATACACCCGAAAACCGCGGGTTGGCCTATGATGCGGCGCTATACTTCCGCAACATCCTGCTCGAATCGTCGAATCTTCAGCGCAATGCCATCTACAATTCCGGCGACTCGGCTGTCATAGCCCTCTATGAGCGGCGCCTGGCGCTCGCCCAGGAAATGGCCGCCCAGGTATTCGAGGTCAATGAGTCGCCCGAGGAATCGGAGCGCAAGCGCAAAGTCATCGAGGAGGCTCACCAGATCGAAAGCGAGATAGCCTTCAAATGCCCGGCCATCAACGACCTGTCACTTTCGCGCGACGTAAGCTGGCGCAAGGTGGCGAAAGCGCTCGGCAAGCAGGAAGCCGCTATCGAATTCATCACATACATTGACCATGAGTCGAAATTGTGGAGATACGGTGCACTCCTACTGCGACGCGGGGCGAAATCACCTGATTTCGTGCCTCTGCTCACGCAGGACGAACTCGACAATTGCATCGCTCCCAAGCGCACCGCCACCAAACCCGAAAACGGTGTCAACCGCGTGTACTCCTATCCCTCCAACGGCAAAAAACTCTACGCACAGCTCTGGGAGCCGCTCGAGCCATATCTCGAGGGGGTAGGGCGTGTGTACTATTCGCCCACAGGCTCACTGAGTACCCTGGCATTTGCCGCCATCGAAGATTCGGCCCGCACATCGCTGTGCGAGCGATATGACCTGCGCCTCGTCTCATCCACGGCCCAGATCACGCGTTCGGCCCGCAAGCGCGACAAAAACCGTAGCTTTGCCCTTTCGATAGTAGGCGATGTGGATTACGACGCCGATGCCCATGTGGCTGCCTCGCGCCGCGGAGCATGGGCGCATCTCGACAATTCCATCCATGAAATCAGTTATGTGGATTCACTTTGCCGCGACTTGCCCCGTCTGCAGTCGGCCATGCTCACGGGCAGCGCCGCTACCGAGGATACCATACGTGCCATGTCAGGACGTTCGCCCGAACTGATGCTGCTCAGTACGCATGGCTTTTTCCTCGACGCCAAAGTGGCTGCTCGCCATACATTCTATCTCAACAAGGGCCTTACCACCGATAGCGTAGCCCGCGAGAGCATCAGCCCGCTCAAGCGTGGCGGCATAGTGCTGGCCGATGGCAATGCCGTGTGGAACAACGAGGATACGCGCCCCGACGCCTCCGACGGCATCATGACCGCCGATGAGATCGCCGGACTCGACCTGAGCGGCACACAGCTGCTCGTGCTCAGTGCCTGCGAGACGGGCCTGGGCGAGCCGATGGGCAATGAAGGCGTCAACGGCCTACAGCGCGGCTTCAAGCTCAGCGGTGTGGAGTCGATGGTCATGAGCCTCTGGGTCGTCAACGATACGGCCGGCTCGCAATTCATGCAGCAATTCTACCGCCGTATGCTCCGCGACGGCGAAGACCGCCACGAGGCATTCCGCAAGACACAGCTCGACATGCGCGAGCGTTACCCGCGCAAGCCATACTACTGGGCCCCCTTCATAATGCTCGACTGAAACTCATTCATAAAGTTATAAACATATCTCGCCGGGGGTGTTGATAACTCAAAAAAGTTATTAACATTTTCGGCGAGTTATTAACATTTTTGTCCGAGTTATTTACATCGGGTGTTTGGTGATGTATAAAGACGAATAAATTAAGAGCCTAAAATTTGCGTAGTTGCGAAAAAATTCGTTACTTTGCACTCGTTTTGTGGCTCATCCTTGAAAGCCTGCGAGAAATGATGCGCTCAAAGGCGATATGAGACCTGCGATTGGTGCCACCGAAACGTCAAAATAACAAAGTCAATCAAACGATAACCGTTAAAGCCATGTCAAAAATTTGTCAAATCACAGGCAAAAAAGCGATGGTGGGTAATAATGTATCGCACTCAAAGCGCCGCACCAAACGCAAATTTAATGTCAACCTGTTTAACAAGAAGTTCTATTGGGTTGAACAAGGTATCTGGATCTCGCTGACCATCTCTGCAGCCGGTCTCCGTACCATCAACAAAATCGGCTTAAACGCCGCAATGATTCAAGCCGCTGAAAAGGGCTTCCTCAAGGAAAAAGATATTAAATTTTTAGGATTCTAAGCAACTATGGCAAAGAAAGCTAAAGGTAATCGCGTGCAGGTAATCCTCGAATGCACCGAACACAAAGCCAGCGGTATGCCCGGTACCTCTCGATACATCACTACCAAAAACCGCAAGAATACAACCGAGAGACTTGAGCTTAAGAAATACAACCCCATCCTTAAGCGTGTAACAGTACATAAAGAAATCAAATAATCACCCACTGAGATATGGCAAAGAAAACCGTCGCATCATTGCAGAAAGGCGAAGGCCGCACCTATTCGAAGGTAATCAAAATGGTGAAGTCGCCTAAGACCGGAGCCTACATTTTCAAAGAAGAAATGGTTCCCAACGACGCCGTCAAAGACGCGCTCAAATAATATAGCATCATCTATATCCCTATATACGGGGCTGTACCGCAAGGCGCAGCCCCGTTTCTGTGTGGGCGCTCACCCGCTCAGCGGGATGTCTCGTGGTAATCTTCCTCGGTGTTGACGCTCCAGATGGCATCGCGGGAGGGATTGCCCGAGGCGATGGCATCGGCGGCTTCCATGGCTGTGAGCATGGAGTGGTCCATGTTGTTGTAGCGGTGCTGGCCGTTGCGGCCCACGCAGTAAAGATTGGGTATGGAGTCAAGGAACCGGCGCAGCTTGTCGAGCTCGCGGTATGTGCCGAAATATGCAGGGTATGCCTTGCGCACGCGCAGTCGTATGGAGTCGAGCACGGGTGTGGCGTCAGTGATGACCCCGATCTGGCGCAACTCACGCACTGCCATGCCGATGAAGTCGCCGTCAGTCATGCGCCACATCGCATCGCCCTCATTGCAGAAATATTCCAGGCCGATCCACATGGTATGGTCGGGGTCGGCCACCATGTAGCGCGACCAATTGTTGAATATCTGTATACGCCCGAGGCGCACGGAACGCTCCTGCACGTAGATCCAGGTATCTGGTATGCGGTCGTTGTGGGTCTTGATGGCTGTCTTGTTGCGCAGAGCCAGCTCGGGCACGAGCAAGCCTACGGTGATGAAGTCACGGTAGGGCAATCCGGCAGCTATACGGGCGATATCGTCGGGAATGTCGATGCCCCGGAGGGCGCCCACAAGCTCGCGGAGGGGCATGGAGGAGATAAAGCTGTCGCATCCGATGGTGCGGGAGGAGCCGTCGGCGCCGAGCACCTCCACTGAATTGATGCGTCGGCTTGCCGGGTCGACGTTGACGGCTGTGACTTGTGATTGCATATCAAGCTTGCCGCCCAGTTTGCGGAAATCGTCGGCCACCGTTTCCCACATCTGGCCGGGGCCGTATTTGGGATATATGAATTGCTCGATGAGGGAAGTCTCGACCTTGCTTGCGTCGCGCTTCGATGAAAATGTTTTGGAGAGCATATCCTTGACGAGTCCGGCGAGTGAAAGTCCCTTGACGCGCTGTGAGCCCCAGTCGGCTCCGAGTTTTGAGGGATGCACACCCCATACCTTCTCGGTATAGTCTTCGAAGAACATCTCGTAGAGCGGTTTGCCGAAGCGGTTGATGTAGAAATTCTCGAGATTGTCTTCCGGGCGTCTGTGTATGCGGGCGCCGATGAATCCGGCTCCGGCGCGGAGGGTGCGGATGGGACCCATATTGAGGAGCGTCTGCGCGCTCATGCGCACGGGGTAATCGAAGAAGCGCCGCATGTAATAGATGCGTGATACGCGCGGGCGCGTCATCATGCAGCGGTCGTCGGCGTCGGGGTCGTCGGTGAGAGGCATGCGGGCGAGCCACCAGTCATTGACGCGGGCTGATTTGGAGAAGAAGCGATGTCCGCCCAGGTCCATGCGGTTGCCGCCGTGGCGCACGGTAGCCGAAATGCCACCGATAATATCTGATGCTTCAAATATATGTACGTCGAAACCGTGCCGCGAGGCCAACTCAAATCCGGCAGTCAGTCCGGCGGGGCCGGCTCCGGCTATAAGTATTTTGCGTGCATCTCTCATATTTGGCAAAGGTAAGCAAAAATGCTCATATTTTTTGTGTACCTTTGCAATAAATCTCCATGTACTTTCCGAAACCTACTTATGAAGAAATCTGTAATAGTCATTATAGCTATGCTGGCGGCCTTGGTGTCGCAAGCTGCGCGCACGCAGGTGCGCTGGCACAATGAAGCCTCGGATACTGTGACCATCACCCGCATCCTGAGTGATGTGACCGCTCGCGATTGGCGGAATGCCTCGGAGCGCACGGGGTATATCGCCCGGCAGTTTATCGGTACGCCCTAT
>CANSGE010000067.1 GCA_947646295.1 uncultured Bacteroidales bacterium | reverse complement strand
GGCCGTTTTCAGCAGTCAGTCTTTTCTTGTCCATACAATCACAATGAGTTTTAAGAGTGTGTCAAGTGTCAATAGGTTTGTATATTCGTAAGCATCAATGTAAACGTCGGCCTCTCCAAGAATGTTCATGCGTTTTCAGACATAAAAAAGCGGTGTGATTGGCTGCGGTAGTGTAAAATTGGTTATCTTTGCGGATAAATTACGAGTTTTGCTAATGAAACGACACATTATATTACCCGTTGCGTTGCTGGCTACCGCTGTCGGCGTGCAGGGACAGATCAACTCACCGGGCAATTCCGGCTATCTCGCCCGCGGTGCGGCGATGCTCGACGACCGAAATTATGCCGGTTGTATAGATCAGCTCACGGCTCTTGACCGCACGGCACTCTCCCGGGCCGAATGCGAACAGGCCGACTGGCTTACGGCGCTTGCGTCGATGCATACGTCGCATGAGAATGCCGGGGAGCTGTTGCGCAGGTTCGTCGCAGAATATCCCGGCTCGGCACATCGAGGAGCCGCGCTCACGTATCTGGCCGATTGCATCCTTGACAGCGACGTGGATGAGGCTCTGGAGATCTCCCGCTCGGTGGACCCGGCTGCCCTTTCACCGGCTGTGCAGGGTGATTATCATTACCATCGCGGCTATACCGAGCTGATGACCGGAGCTACAGCCGAGGCCGAAGCCGACTTCCGCGCGGCTGCCCGTGACAGCGAATGGCGTGACAACGCGCATTTTTATTTAGGATATATAGCATATGGGCGCCATGACTATGCCACCGCAAAAAAGTGGCTTCGTATGGTCAATACTTCGGCCATACCCGGCTGCTATGCCGACTACTATCTGGCTCAGATAGCCTATGTGGACGGGGATTACCGCGAGGCGCTCCGTATGGCGCGGGCTGTGCTTGGGTCGAGCCGTCAGACGCCGGAATATCAGGCCGAGGCTTACCGCATAGCCGGCGAATCACAATATCAGCTCGGAGATATGCGCGAGGCGGTGGACTATCTGAGTAAATATGCGGCAGCGACGTCAGAGCCGGCTGCCTCGGCAATGTATATCCTGGGCTTGGCTCAATACAAATCCGGCGATTGGGATGGCGCGGTGAGAAGCCTGCGCATCGCCACGGCCTCCGACGATGCAATGGGGCAGAGTGCGTATCTGTATTGCGGTGAGGCTCTGGTGAAGCAGGGTGATACATCGGCTGCTATCATGGCCTTCGACAAGGCTTCGCGTATGGATTACGATGCGGATGTGCGCGAGGCTGCGCTGTACAATTACATAGTATCGCGTTTTTCGGGAGCATCGGTGCCGTTCGGCAGTTCGGTGCAGGCGTTCGAGGACTTTCTGACGCGTTATCCCGATGGCAAATATACCGCAGCAGTGCAGGAATATCTGATCAACGGCTATCTCTCGGACAATAATTACGAGGGAGCCCTGGCATCGGTCAACCGCATGTCGAATCCATCGGCCAAGGTGCTTGCCGCCAAGCAGCAAATCCTCTATGCTCTGGGCACACGAGCGCTTGCTACCGATGACAACCGCCGCGCCCTTGACTATCTCGACCAAGCTTACAGGCTGGGGCGCTACGATGAGTCAGTGAAGAGCCAGACAGCTCTCTCACTTGGTGAGGCAAAATATAAGGCCGGCAAGTACGACGAGGCAGTGTTGCTGCTCAATGAATATCTACGCACGGCGCCTGCTACGGATGCCAATCAAGCTTTGGCCCGCTATGACCTGGGCTACGCACGGCTGGCTAAGAAGGATTACGCTGACGCAGCTGTGAATTTCGAGCGTTTTGTGCAAAATCCCGGAAATTTCCCTGATAATATAATAGCTGACGCATACAACCGTCTGGCCGACACATATTATTATCGCAGCGACTGGGCTACGGCAGCCGATTACTATGACCGCGCCTACCGCAAATACCCTTCAGCGGGCGACTACCCTCTCTTCCAGAAAGCCGTGATGGAGGGTTACCGCCGCAATCATCAGCAAAAAATCGATGCGTTGGCAGAAATGATGCAAGAATTCCCGACATCGTCGCTGATCCCTGACGCGCTGCTCGAAACTACGGAGAGCCAGCAACAGCTTGGTCGCCGCCCGGATGCCATCGCCACCTACCGCCGCCTCGTGAACCTGTATCCAAATACGGTGCAGGGACGCCGCGGACGCCTCCAGCTGGCGCTCACGCTGCTCAATGACGGCAAGCGCGGGGAGGCTATCAAGGAATACCGTGAGGTAATCTCACTATATCCCACCTCGGAGGAAGCTGCCATGGCCGTTGATGAGCTGAAGCGCATTTCGGCCGACGATGGCACGCTTGCTGATTTCGCCTCGTTCCTTGCATCGGTCGACAATGCTCCGGCGCTCGATGTGGCCGAGACCGACCGTCTGACATACGACGCCGCTGAAAAATACTGGCTCACCCAGGGAGATGCGTCGCGCCTGAAATCGTACCTCTCGCAATATCCGCAGGGAGCGTTCCGCGCGCAGGCTTTAGGATATCTGATGGATGACGCCTATGGACGCGAGGACTTCGGGGCGGCAGCCGGTTATGCCGAGGAAATCATATCGGACTATCCCGACCATAGCGGAGCCGAGCGCGCTTTGGCGATAAAAGCTGAAGCTGCTTATGCCGCAGGCGACGCCTCCGGCGCCCGTGCGGCGTGGGATAAGCTGCTCGACCGGGCCTCATCACCGCAGAATATCCTGGCAGCCCGCACCGGCCAGATGCGCATAGCCCGTGATATGAGCGAGCCGGCGGCGATGACAGAAGCGGCCGAGGCTATCCTGGCCTCGTCGGCCGCAGGTGCATCGGCACGTAATGAGGCAATCTTCACCATGGGTCTCGCGAGCGAACTCTCGGGAAAGGACGCCGACGCCCGCACGGCCTGGACACGGATAGCCGACGAGACTGATGATCTCTATGGCGCCAAAGCGGCCGTGTATCTCGCCCAAAGTCTCTACGAGGATAAAGAATATAAGAACGCGCGCGCACGCGTAGAGAAGTTTATCGATGCCGCTACGCCGCACACCTATTGGCTGGCACGTGGCTTCATATTGCTGAGCGATATCTACAAGGCCGAGGGCAAGACTTTCGAAGCCCGCGAATATCTGCGCTCACTGCGCGAAAATTATCCCGGCACCGAATCCGATATAATTGAAATGATCGACACACGTCTATCCGCATTGAAATGAAAGCATCAAAAAAATACATCATACTCGCCGGGGCAGTCCTAACGGCGGCCGCCATGCAGGCGCAGACTTTATCGACCGAGGTCGTGGTGGACCGCACCGTGCGCCCGGCCGAACGCCCGGCCGAGCGTCCCTCTGGCCTCAGTCCGCGCCTGAGCCTCCCGGCCCCCACGCTATACAATCTTACCACAGCAGGCTATGGCGGTGTAGCCGATATCACACGCGGCTATGAGCCGCTTCCGGCCATCGAGTCGCCCTTGCTCCCGGCCATCAGTCCATACCGGGGCTATGCGGCCATAGGGTATTTCCCTACATACAATCTGGGAGTATCGGCAGGCTATCGCCTCATCGGCCAAGGTCGCACCTCGCTGAGTGTCTGGGGGCAATTCGATGGTGAAAACTACAAAACGGACTATCTCGACCAAAAGCTCGCCGATAATGCCGCGCGCATAGGCGTGGACTTCAATCTCGGGGTAGGGGAGCGCTCGACCTTCGCCGCAAATGTCGATCTGGGTTACTCAAAAGTCAAGATCTACGATCCCTCGCAGTCGCTTTTTGACGGACGCGTGAAACTCGGCTGGCTCTCCGACCTCAACGCCCTGACATATTATGTGAGTGCGGCGGCCGATTTCAATTCTTATGGCAAAGTGGGCAGTATAGGCGGCAAAATGAGCGAACAGCTCTACACGCTGCGTGCCGGAGCGGGCTATAAGCTCGGCGAAAAGACCCGTGCCGGACTCGATGTCTCGGCCGACTTCCAGCATACGGAGAATCTCGGTACGCCGGGCATCATAGGCCTTACTCCATATTTCAGTTTCAGCAGCGGAGAGGTATCAGGACGCATCGGTGTAGCCCTTGATATCGAGACCGGCCCGGCGATACTCGACCGCAAGCTTCGTGTGGCGCCTGATGTGCAACTGGCATGGCAGGCAGCTCCGCAGGCTACTATATACGGCAATTTCGGAGGCGGCTCCATGCTCAACGGTGTACGTGGTCTGCGCCAGATCACCCCATATCAGTTCGGTATCATGAGCTATATGCCCTCCAATGTGCCCATTGATGGCGAAATCGGCGTGCGTCTGGGATCGTTCGGCGGTTTCCGCACTGAGCTTTTCGGAGCCTATGCCATAGCCGACCGCTGGCTGATGATCGACGATGATATCACCTATGGCGTGCATGATGTAAAAGGCTGGCGCGCCGGCGTACGGCTCGGATATGAGTATGGCAAGCTGCTGGCGGTGAACGGCTCAATTGAGCTGGCACCGTCGGGTGCAGACAAAGCCTGGTATCAGTGGCGCGACCGGGCCAAGTACGTGGCGACACTCGGAGCTGAAGTGCATCCGCTCAAACCCTTGCTTGTGGGCGTGGGCTATGAATTCCGGGGAGGCCGCACAGCAGGGCTTGGCTGCAAGTCGGATCTGACGGCACATGCTTCGTGGGCGTTCAGTGATGCTTTTTCGGTATTTGCGCGTGTTGAGAATATTCTCGGGCGCCGCTATGATATCCTGCGGGGCATCGAATCGCAGGGTGTGCACGGCCTCGTAGGTGTAAGTCTGAAATTCTGACCAATCTATATACAGCGCGGGCGCTATCCGGTGTAGGATAGCGCCCGCTGCGTATATGTGTATGATATGATCAGTCGATGATATCGAAACCGGTGTATTTGCGGAGAACTTCAGGCACTACGATACCCTCGGGAGTCTGATTGTTCTCAAGCAGGGCGGCCATGATACGGGGCAATGCGAGAGCGGAGCCGTTGAGAGTATGGCAGAGACGAGTCTTCTTGTCTTCGGCACGGTAACGGCAGTGGAGGCGATTGGCCTGATACGTCTCGAAGTTGGATACGGATGAAACCTCAAGCCAGCGTTTCTGAGCGCCCGACCATACCTCGAAGTCGAAGGTGATGGCTGATGTGAATGACATGTCGCCGCCGCAGAGACGGAGGATATGCCAGGGCAATCCGAGTGAGTCGAGCAAGCCCTGCACGTGGTCCTTCATTTCCTCAAGAGCAGCGTAAGAGTCCTCGGGGCGCTCGATGCGCACGATTTCAACCTTGTCAAACTGATGGAGACGGTTGAGGCCGCGCACGTCCTTGCCGTAGGAGCCGGCTTCGCGACGGAAGCAAGCGGAGTAGGCGCAGTTCTTCACCGGCAGCTTGTCGGCCGGAAGGATTACGTCGCGATAGAGATTGGTCACGGGCACCTCGGCGGTAGGGATGAGGTAGAGGTTGTCAAGAGTCACCACGTACATCTGTGCTTCCTTGTCGGGGAGCTGGCCTGTGCCGTAGCCTGATGCTTCATTTACCACGTAAGGCGGCTGTACCTCGAGGTATCCGGCCTCGGAGGCGCGGTCGAGGAAGAACTGGATGAGCGCGCGCTGCAGTTTGGCACCGTTGCCGAGATATACGGGGAATCCGGCACCTGTGATTTTCACACCCAGGTCAAAGTCGATGAGATTGTATTTTTTTGCCAGCTCCCAGTGGGGCAGGGCATCGGGGCCGAGGTCGGGCATGGGGCCGCCCTCTTTTTCGACGATGTTGTCGGCCGCGGTCTTGCCTTCGGGCACCATATCGCAGGGGATATTAGGCACATTGAGCAGGATGGAGGTGATTTCTTCTTCGGTCTCGTCGAGTTTTGTGGCGAGATCCTTCTGCGAAGCCTTCAGCTCGGCAACGGAAGCCTTGGCTTGTTCGGCCAGGTCGCGCTCGCCGGCCTTCATATGAGCGCCGATTGTTGCGGCGAGCTTGTTGAGCTCGGCAGCCTGTGTATCGTTCTGGAGCTGGAGAGCGCGGCGGCGGTCATCCAGGTCGAGCACGCGGGGTATGATTTCAGTGGCGTCGAAGCCCTTTACGGCAAGACGCTCGATGATACGCTGGGGATTTTCCTTGATTTGTTGTAGAGTGAGCATGATGCTATGATTATTTTGCGAGGAGTTCTTTGACTTTAGCTGAAATATCTTTACCGTCGGCCATGCCGGTGAGGGCCTTTGAGGCGACGCCCATCACGCGTCCCATATCGGCGGGTGAGGTGGCACCAACCTGTGCGATAATTTCGGTGAGACGTGCCGTAAGCTCCTCGGGCGAAAGTTTTGCGGGGAGATATTGGTCGATCACGGCAGCTTCGGCCAGCTCGGCTTCAGCGAGCTCGGGGCGGTTCTGTTCAGTATATATTGCTGCTGATTCGCGGCGTTGTTTAGCCATTTTGGTGAGGATTTTGAGAGCGGCCTCATCAGAGAGCTCACCGCCGGCGCCCGGAGCCGATTTGGCTTCGAGAAATTCTTTTTTAATGCCACGGAGTGCTTCGAGACGCACTTTGTCGCGGGCAAGCATAGCCGATTTGATGTCGGCGCTTATGGTTTCGAAAAGATCCATAATATATGTAGTGTATTAAAATACTGATTTGAGACGTGCAAAGGTACATAAAAAATGAGGAAGGGGCGGGAAAAGGATGTCGAAAAATTACGCTATGTATGCAAATTTTGCAAAAAATTATTAACTTTGCCGCGCGTAGCACCCAAGAGTGCCTCGCATAACATATCCAATGGACTACAGTATACTCGATTTCTTAGGCCTTTTAGGCGCCGTAGGTTTGTTCCTGTACGGCATGAAAGTGATGAGCGAAGGCTTGCAGAAAGCCGCAGGCGACCGCCTCCGCAACATCCTCTCCGCAATGACCAGAAACCGCTTCACCGGCTTATTGACCGGTTGCGCAATCACTGCATTAATCCAAAGTTCGTCAGCATCTACCGTCATGGTGGTGAGCTTCGTCAACGCCGGCTTGATGACCCTCGCCCAGTCAATGGCTGTGATTTTCGGCGCCAACGTCGGTACGACGTTCACCGCTTGGATCATAGCCCTTTTTGGTTTTAAGGTGGATGTATCCGTGGCCGTTCTGCCGCTCATAGCGCTGGCCGTGGTGCTGCTCTTCTCCAACAGCAGCCGTGCCAAGAGCATCGGTGAATTTCTGATAGGCTTTGCGTTCCTCTTCATGGGCTTGAATATGATCAGTGACTATGTGCCTGACCTTCAGTCCAATCCCGAGATGTTCGCCTCCTTGCGCGAATATGCCTCGATGGGCTTCGGCTCGATATTGATATTCATGCTCGTAGGCTTGGTAGTGACGGCCATCATACAGTCGTCGGCGGCCACTTTCGCCATCGTGCTCATCATGTGCTCCAAGGGCTGGATCACCTTTGACCTCGCCTGTGCCGTGGTGCTCGGCTCCAATATCGGTACCACCATCACCCCGCTGCTCGCCTCCATGAGCGGTAATGTAGGTGCCAAGCGCACCGCTATGGGGCACCTCCTCTTCAACCTCCTCGGTACGGTATGGTGCCTGGCGGTATTTGTGCCCTTCGCCTCCTTCAACGCATGGCTCACCGAAGCCATCGGTCAGGGCAATCCCGAGTCGCTTTACGGCTTCGTGAGCAATCTTGAGCAGACCAATCCCGATATATACAATCATCTCTTCGACAACTCCCTCCCCGCCGGCCACGACGTCATCAAGCAGATCGGCACCATGCAGATGAGTGTATCCTTTGGCCTTTCGATTTTCCACACCACATTCAATATCGTCAATGTGGGTATCATGATATGGCTCACCGGGGTGTACGTGAAATTGGTGGAATGGCTCATACCGGCCAAGCACAAGGACGACGAGGACTTCACTCTCAAATTCATCTCGCGCGGTCTTGTCAACGCATCCGAGCTCAATATCGCCCAGGCCGAGAAAGAGCTTGGTGTATTTGCCGAACGCGTCGGCCGCATGATAGGCATGGCACATACGCTCATTCATACCAAGGAAAAGAGCGAGGAATTCAATCAGCTATATTCGCGTCTTGAGAAATACGAGGACATCTCCGACCGCATGGAGCTTGAGATAGCCCGTTATCTCAACCGATGCGCCGAAGGCCGCCTCTCCAACGAAGGCAAGCAGCGCATCGCCGGCATGCTCGGCATCATCAGCGAGATAGAGAGCATCGCCGACTGCTGCTACGGCATAGGCAAGATACTCAACCGCAAGATCGAGAGCCACGCCGAATTTACCGACGAGATCTACGCCAATATCGACATGATGTACACCTATATCGAGGCAGCCATGAATATGATGATACGCGAGCTCAACGATATAGAGAATGTGCAGGAACGTCCGCTCATCGACTCCTACAACAAGGAACGCGAGATCAACAATATGCGCAATACCCTCCGCTCGGCCAATATCGAGAATATCAACAAGGGCAGCTACGAATACCAGGCAGGTATCTACTACATGGATATCATCAGCGACCTCGAGCGCACGGGCGACTATATCATCAATGTCGTCGACACGCTCAAGGATACTTTCCGCCGTGTTCACGCATAGAGTTACAAAAAGATTGCAAATTAATTTCAATACCGTCGACAGATCTTGCAAAGTTCTGCCGACGGTTAAATTATTGTGACAAATTCAACACCTCATTGTTACAAGTATTGGATGTTTTTTGCTTTTGTAGTAGCTTTGCAATACACACACCGATTCATACATTATGTTCTCACAAGCCACACTCGGTAATATTCTGATAATCGACGACGACCGCGCCGTGACAGACCTGCTGTGCCTCAATCTCAGCAGCGAAGGATATAGGGTAGTAGTGCGTGAGAGCCCCGATGAAATCACGCCCGTGGACTTGCGCGATCTGCATCTGCTCATCATTGATTGCGGCGCGCAGGGCTGCCAGTTCATGCAGGACTTTCGCTCCACTCCCACCGGCATGCGCGCCGGCGCAATCTTCTATTCCAATCTCGATTCGGAGCGCATGCTCATCGATGCCCTCGATGCCGGGGCCGATGATGTGGTGCGCAAGCCATTCTCCCTGCGCGAGATGATAGCGCGCATCCGTGCCGTGCTTCGCCGCCGCGGACGCTCGGTCTCGTCAATCAGCGAGGCGAGCATCATCAACTTCAAGCAGCTCAAGGTCGACCTCACAAACAAGACCGCATTTATCGACGACGCGCCCATCAACCTTTCAAACACCGAGTTTTCGATCCTGGAAATGCTCCTGCGCAATGCCAACAGCTATACTCCGCGTATCGAGATATTCCGCACCGTATGGCCCGACGGTACCGGAGCCAACGAACGCATCGTGGATACAAACATCTCCCGACTGCGCCGTAAACTTGGCCCCATGGCCGGCTGCATCGTCAACCGCTCCGGCATGGGCTACATGATTTCCGAATAAGCCTGCGGAATCTTTTATCGTTAAATTAAGTTAACGTATGGGAGGCGCTCACGTTTTTTTCGTTAAGTTTGTGACAATAATATATCTCTAAGACCAATATGGCAAAGAAAAACACAACTCCGCGTAAAACACGTGCCCCTAAAATACTTCCGATACTCAAAAATGACCCTTGGCTCGAGCCATATGCCGATGCCATCAACGGCCGTCATCAGGACGCCCTCCGTGTGGAGGAACGCCTGACACGTCAGGCCGGTACCCTCGTCGATTTCGCCAACGCGCACCGCTATTTCGGTCTGCACCGCCAGGCCGACGGTAGCTGGATTTTCCGCGAATGGGCACCCAATGCCACAGCCATAACCCTCTCGGGCGATTTCTCAAAGTGGCAGAAGGATCCCGCCTTTGCGCTTACCGAAGTCGGAGGCGGCGTATGGGAGGGTAAATTCCCGGCCGACGCTATCGAGCACGGGCAAAACTACAAGATGCTCGTCGAATGGCCCGGCGGCGGTGGCGAGCGCATCCCGGCATATGCCGACCGTGTCGTGCAGGACCCCGACACACACATATTCTCAGCCCAGGTATGGGCACCCGACAAGCCCTATCGCTGGCGCATCACGGAATTCAAGCCCGATACCAAGCCCCTGCTCATCTATGAATGTCATATAGGCATGGCACAGCAACGCGAGGGCGTGGGCACCTACGACGAATTCCGCACCGAGGTGCTCCCGCGTATCGCCGCCGACGGCTACAACGCCATCCAGATCATGGCTATCCAGGAACACCCGTATTACGGCTCATTCGGCTATCATGTATCCAATTTCTTTGCGCCCTCAAGCCGCTTCGGTACTCCCGATCAGCTGCGTCAGCTCATTGATGCCGCCCATGCCGAGGGTATCGCCGTGATCATGGATATCGTGCACAGCCACGCCGTGAAAAATGAAAACGAAGGACTCGGACGCCTCGACGGTTCATCCGACCTGTATTTCTACGGCGATTCGCGACGCGAACACCCGGCCTGGGATTCCCTGTGCTTCGATTACGGCAAGGATGAAGTGATGCACTTCCTCCTCTCCAACTGCAAATACTGGATTGAGGAATTCCGTTTCGACGGCTTCCGTTTCGACGGCGTCACCTCTATGCTCTATTACAATCACGGCCTCGGGCAAGCCTTCGGCGGCTATGGCGATTACTACAACGGTGGTCAGGATACCAACGCCATCACCTACCTCACCTTGGCCAACAAACTCATACATGCCCTCAACCCCAATGCCATCACCATCGCTGAGGAAATGAGCGGTATGCCGGGCCTGGCGCTCCCCGTGGCCGACGGCGGTATCGGATTCGACTATCGCATGGCAATGGGTATCCCCGACTACTGGATCAAGACTCTCAAGGAGAAAAAAGACGAGGACTGGCATCCCACATCTATTTTCTGGGAGCTCACCAACCGCCGCTCCGACGAAAAGACGATATCCTACGTCGAAAGCCATGACCAGGCTCTCGTGGGCGACAAAACCGTGATTTTCCGCCTCATTGACGACAAAATGTACTGGCACATGATGGTAGGCGACGATGATATGACCGTGGCGCGCGGCATGGCTCTCCATAAGATGATACGCCTCGTCACGCTCGCAAGTATCAATGGCGGGTATCTCAACTTCATGGGCA
>CANSGE010000066.1 GCA_947646295.1 uncultured Bacteroidales bacterium | reverse complement strand
GTTCAGAAATTGCGATAGGGTCGGGCGGGGGATGACGGCGTTGTCGGCAAACTGGGAATTGGTCAATCCTGTATAATCACGAAACGCAACGAGGCGAGCTACGATATCCATATTGTGAATTTTTTACTTCAGAGAACAAATTTGGGAGAAAATTTCCCGATGCAAATGTAAAAATAAGAATTAATATATGCAAATTTAATTTTGAAAATCGAATTTTAGGTGTTTGCAAATTTAAATTTTGGGTTTGTAAATGGAGTTTACATAACGAAACGTCGATTAGCTAAGTTGCTTTAAGTTAAAGTATAAGGGTGTGTAAGTATGGTGTTTGGACGGATACAGTTATTGCGGCATAAATCATTAAACTTAAAGTGGGGCGCAGAATGTCGGATATTTCAAAGCAAAACTTCAAATATTTTTTATAAGTGGTATGAGTATCAGCGCCGTTACTATGTTGTTAAATATTGTTTACTTGTGATTTTTGCTTTTGTAAATCGTTGGTTAATCGAGTTTTTGAATTAGGAAATATAAATGAAGCTGAGATTTGACTAATTCACAACCGGGAATTTATTTACTCTTGCAAATGATGAATTTAAGGGTGCGAATGTAAATTAAAGGATTTGCAGTGTTAAAATTTGCAATCGAGACAGAATCGTCTGCCTATAACCATCCTATTACTCAGAAATTAGAAATTCTCGTGTAAATGTGCGATCGTTTAAAAATATAACAATATAAAAGCCTAAAAGTATGCCGAAAAATGAGTTAAATATCAGGTATTTTTCACAAAATTAACAATTTACATAGGGCTTAGCTATTTTTAAGTGTGTTTGAGAATTTTGTTGATCCAGATTACAAACCTAAAAATATGATATTGTGTTGATAAATTATTTAGATTCTCGTTTGGTGTATTTGGTCTTTATCTTAAATTTGTACCGGAAAAAACAATCACCCATAAACAATGGATAAGACCACATATACTTTTGAGGAGGCCTTTGAGGCTTCCAAGAAATATTTCGGGGGCGATGAGCTCGCGGCGAGAGTATGGGCTAACAAATATGCCCTGAAAGACTCCCAAGGCAACTTATACGAGCTTACTCCCGATGATATGCACCATCGTATCGCTTCAGAGATCGTGCGCATCGAGAATAAATATGCAGAACCGATGTCATATGATGAAGTGTTCGGCTTATTAAGTAATTTCAATTATCTCGTGCCCCAGGGCAGTCCCATGACCGGCATAGGCAATATCTTCCAGGTTGGATCTCTCAGCAATTGTTTCGTAATCGGTCTTGATGGAAATCCTGACTCATACGGTGGCGTGATACGCATTGATGAGGAGCAGGTACAGCTCATGAAGCGGCGCGGCGGCGTGGGGCACGACCTCTCGCACATTCGCCCCAAAGGTACTCCGGTGAAAAACTCTGCACTGACATCCACCGGGCTTGTGCCGTTCATGGAACGATATTCCAATTCCACGCGCGAGGTGGCTCAGGATGGCCGCCGAGGCGCTCTTATGATGACGGTATCGATCAAGCACCCTGATTCGGAGGCATTCATTGATGCCAAGATGACGGAAGGTAAGGTCACGGGCGCCAATGTATCGGTGCGTATTGATGATGATTTCATGAAAGCGGCTGCCGAAGGTCTTGCTTACGAGCAGACATATCCTGTGGATGCGGCCGAGCCATCGATCCGTAAATCAATAGACGCATCTGCCCTTTGGCAGAAAATCATCCATAATGCGTGGAAATCCGCTGAACCCGGAGTGCTCTTCTGGGATACTATCACCCGCGAATCATTGCCAGACTGCTATGCCGACCTTGGCTTCCGGACCATATCTACAAATCCTTGTGGCGAGATTCCCCTCTGCCCCTATGACAGCTGCCGTCTGCTTGCCGTCAACCTTTACAGCTATGTGAAGAATCCATTCACTGCCGAGGCAGATTTTGATTGGGAGCTTTTCCGTCGTCACGTAGGGCGCGCGCAGCGCATCATGGATGATATAATAGATCTCGAGATGGAGAAAATTGACTTGATACTCTCCAAAATAGACTCTGATCCCGAGACCGAAGAGGTGAAATCGACGGAGCGAAACCTCTGGCTCAAGATCAAAGACAAGACTCTTCAAGGTCGACGCACCGGAGTCGGTACGACTGCGGAAGGTGACATGATAGCTGCCATGGGACTGCGCTACGGCACACCCGAGGCGACAGATTTCTCTGAAAAAGTACACCGCGAACTTGCATTGGCAGCATATGCCTCATCGGTAGACATGGCCCGCACACGTGGGGCATTCCCGGTATTTGATATCGAGCGAGAAAAGAATAATCCCTTCATGCAACGTCTCGCCGAGGCTCAGCCATCCCTTTATGAGGACATGAAGAAATATGGCCGACGCAATATTGCATGTCTCACGATCGCTCCTACAGGCACCACATCATTGATGACCCGTACGACTTCGGGTATCGAGCCGGTATTCATGCCGGTATATAAACGCCGCCGAAAGGTAAACCCCAATGATCCGGCTGTGCGTGTGGATTTCGTCGACGAGACCGGCGACGCTTTTGAAGAATATATCGTATACCACCCCAAGTTTCTTGATTGGATGAAAATCCATGGTATAGAAGACAAGAATTATACTTCGGAGGAACTCGACGAACTGGTGGCATCCTCACCCTATGCCGGCGCTACCGCCAACGAAATCGATTGGGTTGAGAAAGTGCATATGCAAGGCCGCATCCAGCGCTGGGTCGACCACTCGATCTCAGTGACCATAACTCTCCCCTCTGACGTTTCAGAAGAGATGGTTAACCGCCTCTATATGGAAGCGTGGCGCAGCGGATGCAAGGGTTGCACAGTGTACCGCGACGGTTGCCGCTCCGGTGTGCTCGTGGCTATGGAGGAAAAAGCCAAGAAGAAAGAGGCTGCCTCGGCTGCACCTGAAGCTTTCCCCGAGCCACATGTAGCCAAACGCCCCATTGAGCTCGAAGCCGATGTGGTGCGTTTCCAGAACAACAAGGAGAAGTGGATCGCGTTTGTGGGACTGATGAACGGCAAGCCATATGAAATCTTCACCGGCTTGAGCGACGACGAAGACGGTATTTTCTGTCCGAAATCCGTTACTCATGGCAAAATCATCAAGGCTATCGCTCCCGACGGTACAAAGCGCTATGACTTCCAGTTTGTCAATAAACGAGGTTACAAGACCACCATCGAGGGACTGTCAGACAAATTCAATCCCGAATATTGGAATTACGCCAAACTCATCTCCGGTGTGCTCCGCTATGGTATGCCGATAGATCAGGTGCTGAAACTTGTCGGAGGTCTCGAACTCAATTCTCAAAGTATCAACACATGGAAGATGGGTGTGGAGCGTGCGCTGAAGAAATATCTGCCGAATGGCACGCAGGCCTCCGGACAGAAATGTCCCAATTGCGGCCAAGAGACACTGATATATCAGGAAGGATGTCTGATATGCACATCGTGCGGCACATCCAAATGCGGCTAAAAGACATCGCGCCCGATTTTTTTTCGGGCGCGTTTTTTCGATTAATTTTTGCGATATCCGAAAAAATTGGTATATTCGCAGCAAAATCAGCTCTTGCAGCTGGTCAATAGCAATTTGTGTAATATCATAAAAAACTTACATGAAACTCATATTTAATATAGATTACCGCACCAATTGGGGAGAATCAGTATATGTAGTGAGCGACATCCTCGATGATGCCGGTGTCAAGCTTCAGATTACTGGCAACGAACACTGGAGCATCATGGTAGATGTGCCTGATGATACCGCGACATTTGAGTATCGCTATCAGGTGCGCCACGAGAATGGCTCTGTCAAAAACGAATGGGGTGCACCGCATCTCTTCACAAAGGGCCGCTCAGCCTGCCTTCACCGTATCTTTGACCGTTGGCAGGATCAACCATTGGACAAGCCCTATTATGCCTCGGCATTCACCGAATGCATCAACCGACGCCCGTCTCTTGCAAAAGCTGCCAAGCCATCAAAAGGTCAGCTCATGCTATCTGTGGCAGCTCCAATGGTAGCTCCCGACCAGGTACTTGCTGTATGTGGTTCATCGGAGTCACTGGGTGCTTGGGATCCCCGCAAAGCCAAGGTAATGTCAGATTCCGAATATCCGGTGTGGTCTATCACTGTCGACGCCGCCGATATCAAGCCCTCGACGGAGTATAAGTTCGTCATACTCGACCGCGATCTTGAAGTCGTGGCCTGGGAGGGTGGAGATAATCGCCGCATAGCCAAAGACCTTCATAAAGATGAGGCATCAGTGATAGCTGGTATGAGATTCATCAATCCTCTCGCTCCCTGGAAAGGTGCCGGCACGGCTATCCCCGTTTTCGCGCTGCGCAGTGATGAAGACTTCGGCGTGGGTGATTTCATTGATATAAAGAAGATGGTGGACTGGTGTAAGGTCAGAAATTCCTCCAGATCCTGCCCATCAATGATACAACGATGACGCATACATGGACTGACTCGTATCCGTACAACGCCAATTCATGTTTTGCCTTGCATCCGATGTATCTGCGTCTGGAATCGCTCGGAACGCTTGCCGACAAGTCCCGTCGCGAATATTACGATAATCTCCGCGCCGAGCTCAATGCTCTGCCTCAGATTGATTACGAACGCGTAAATCAGGCGAAAATCGAATATTTCCGCGAAATTTTCGCTCAGGAAGGTGCCCGTGTGGTAGCTTCATCTGACTTCAAGGCTTTCGTAAAGAAAAATGAAAGCTGGCTGTTGCCTTATGCTGCGTTCTGCGTTTTGCGCGATAAATTCCATACTCCGGTTTTTGCAAACTGGGGAGAATACTCCGTATACGACAAGAAGAAAGTCGATAAATTCATCGCAGACAATAAAAACGAGATAAATTACGTATGCTACCTGCAATATAACCTCGACAAGCAGATGCAGGAAGCTCACGAATATGCCAAATCGCAAGGAGTTGCTATCAAGGGTGACATACCTATCGGTATTTCCCGTGACAGCGTAGACGCATGGATAGATCCGCGCCTCTTCAACATGGACTGCCAGGCAGGTGCTCCTCCAGATGATTTCTCTGTTCTCGGTCAGAACTGGGGTTTCCCGACTTACAACTGGGAGGAAATGGCAAAAGACGGCTTCGCATGGTGGAAATCGCGTTTCCGCAAGATGTCGGAGTATTTTGATGCATACCGTATCGATCATGTGCTCGGCTTCTTCCGTATATGGCAGATCCCGATGGATGCAATCCATGGACTTCTGGGCATATTCAATCCCGCCATGCCCTATTCTGTAGATGAATTGCGCTACAACTACGATTTCTGGCTTGATATCGACCTGCAGACGACACCTTATATCATGGATTCGTTCCTGCATGACTTCTTCGGCGAATATACCGATGAGGCCCGCAGCCGATTCATGCATCCCGTCAGCTATGGCCGGTATAAGCTCAACGACGAATTCAAGACCCAGCGGCAGGTGGCCGAATATTTCGCCACCCAACCCAAGGACGATAAGAATACCCGCCTGTGCAATGGTCTGCTCGGACTCATCGACCAGGTGCTCTTCATCGAGGATCCGGACCAGAAAGGTAAGTATCATCCCCGCATCTCGGCTCAGTTCACATACACCTACCGTGCCCTCAATGACTATGAGAAGTGGTGCTTCGACCGTCTGTACAACGACTTCTTCTACCGTCGTCACAATGACTTCTGGTATGGCAAAGCCATGTGGAAGTTGCCCCCGCTCATTGAGGCTACCGATATGCTTACCTGCGCGGAAGATCTCGGTATGATACCCAGCTGTGTGCCTGCTGTGCTCAGCGCCCTTGAGATACTCACGCTTGAGATCCAGCGCATGCCTAAAGATCCGTCAGCAGAGTTCGGTAATACCTGGAGCTATCCCTACTTCAGCGTATGCACCACATCGACTCATGATATGGGTGGCATCCGTGCCTGGTGGGAAGAAGACCGTGCGAAGACAGCGGCATTCTATCACAATGTATTGCATCATGGCGGCGACGTGCCATATTTCGCTGAACCATGGGTGTGCCGTCAGATTCTTGAACTCCAGGTCAAGAGCCCCTCGATGCTATGCATCATCCCCTTGGCCGACTGGCTCTCGATGGATGAAAAACTGCGTCGCGAGAATCCCGCCGACGAAATCATCAACGTGCCTGCCAATCCGCGTCACTATTGGAGATACCGCATGCATCTCACACTCGACCAGCTGCGCGCGGCTGATGACTTCAACCGTAATCTCGCCGGCATGATTGCCAACGCACAGCGCTGAGATTAAAAAACGAATCAACCTTTTTACGACGGGCCGGCAAAATGATTTCTGTCGGTCCGTCATTTCTTATACATAAATCATTTATTTCTATGAAAACTGACAATCCCGGTACTTTCAACGAACTGAAGGAGTACCCCTACGAAAAATTCGCTATTCCAGGATTTGCAATGATTTTCTTTGTATTTATCCTTCTGCCCATCCTCATCATCTTCAGCTTGGCCACATGGACAGACACCGAGCCTTTGCTTGCCTTCGGAATCTCTATTCCGCTCGCTTTGCTCTTCATCCTGGGCTGTGTGGGGTATTTCGTGCAGGAGCCGAATGAAGCCCGTGTGATGATTTTCTTTGGCAAATATGTAGGCACTTGCCGCAAGGTAGGTTTCTTCTGGGTGAATCCATTCGTATCACGCCGAAAGCTCTCGCTGCGTGTCCGCAACATGGATATCGAGCCGATCAAAGTCAACGATAAAGTAGGCAATCCCGTGATGATCGGTATGGTGCTCGTATGGAAAATCAAGGACACTTACCGGGCTGTATTTGATATCGATACCCAGAGTCTCGGTGGTATCAACAATGCCGCACTCGAACGCTTCGTCCGCATACAGAGTGATGCAGCTCTGCGAGAGGTTGCATCGCACTATCCCTACGATGCTCCTGACGGAATGGAGGACATCCTGACATTGCGCGGAGGCGGTGATGAAATCAACGAGCTGCTTGAACGCAAAATCAACGAACGCCTCCGCATAGCAGGTATGGAAGTGGTGGAAGCACGTCTCAATTACCTGGCATACGCTCCTGAAATTGCCGCTGTGATGCTGCGCCGCCAGCAGGCAGCTGCAATAATCTCGGCGCGGGAGAAGATAGTGGATGGCGCGGTAGGCATGGTGCGCATGGCTCTTGACAAAATCGAGAAGGAAGATATAGCGCATTTTGATGCAGCTCGCCGTGCTGCCATGGTGAGCAATCTGCTCGTAGTACTCTGTTCTGACGAACCTGCCACCCCGGTACTCAACGCAAGCCAAGGCGAATAAACGCGTAAACCCACAAAAAAAATCCCCGGTCATTTCTGGCCGGGGATTTTTTAGTGGGAGGGGGGGGATTACATCTTGACTTTTGAAGTGCGCACTTTGCCGTTTGACAGCACGTCGGCTTTGATGAAAACACCTGCCGACGGATTCTCAATCCGACGACCCTGCAGGTCGTAGTATACGGTTGATGTCACAGTGGCCTCACCAACGCTTACCGGGATGATACTTGCATATTCAGAGCCGTCGACGTAGTTGGATGAATTGCTGTTCACGACATTGCCGGTAGATTTGTTGATGATCACAGCTATAACGCGGAGATTATCCTTATTGATGATGACATCGCTGCCATATGAATTTTTCACGTCGCTGACATCGAAGGTATAAGAGTGTTCCAGCTCCTCACCCGCTTTGAAAGCTGAGGGAATCGAGCCTTCTTCGGGTGCCACGCCCGATTGTGCTATTACGACGTCGTTGAATACGAGACCATAGACAGTGCTGCCACCATTTGTGAAGAGCTCGGCATCTTTGCCTTCGTAGAGGCCCACATGACCGCTCAGATAGTTGGATTGGCCCCAGGTAGGATTGCTCATTCCGTCTTCGATAAGGATGTACGAAACACCGAATCTTGCGTCGGAATAGTCATAAGCGAAGCGGCTTGTGGATGTCGCCTTGATTTTTGTGTGATCGGCATCGGCCCATTCCACTTCCACTGCGATTTCGCCGGGGGTGAATTTGCATGCCTCGGGATACCAGTCCTCAATCAGGTCGTAGGGATAATAATATGTCTCACGATTGATATATGAGCTGGGGTAACCTGATACTACTGTAGGACATTCGGAGTAAGCGATTGTCTCAAGGTCGTCGCCATTGTGGTAAGCTGCCGCAATGAAGCGTTTGGGATACTGTTCATTGAGGGTCTCGAGAGCTATATAGCCCACCGGGCACGCACCACACCACATACCGGTATATTCTTCTACCAAGGGGCGGTTGACGGGGATAAAGGACAGAACTTTGAGAGACGCTTTTGCCGAGGGTGCGATATCCTTGTTATCGACACCGTTGACTTTATCTATGGTGATGGTGAAGTCGGCTGAGCCACCTTCGGCAGGCATTTCGACAGAGGCTTCAAATGACTCTGATGCACCCCAGACGGCTTTGACGGGGGTATCAAAAGAGTGAGATGCCGAAACCGGTGCTGCATCGCCGATCTGATAAGAATAATCGATGGACGATATGGGTGCTGTGCCATGGTTTGCTACGCTAACGGTGATCGGGGTGGTTTTACCGGCCTCACCGTATATGATGCTTTCCATGCTTGCGGATGCGGAGTTTTCAGCGAAATCACCATCGACATATACTACCATGGCGCTGTTGGCTCCGGTCTGTGGCACGCGAGACATCCATTTGAGGATGCTACGGCTTGCATGTACATACAGACCATCAGCATTGGTGCCCTCGACTACCGCGATGGGATTCTCGCAATATTCATCGGTGATGTCTGTCACCGTGAATGAGTAGCCTACGTATACACCGGCCTCGGTGATGGTGTAGGGTGAGTCGAAGTTCACTGTCAGCATGCCGTTGGCGGGTGTGGCGGCCTGTGAGCAGATATTCGGAACGTTGAGCTTTGATTGCAGGAGCAGCTCGGTAGTGAGCCACGCGCTATATTCGTTGACATCGGTGGTGACAGGGACTGCCACGCTGAATCCGGTTACTTTTGCTCCTACCATCGATGGTTCGTTGATGCGGATGGCTACGTCATAGGTCTCTTTTTTGCCGAAACCGTAGCCCATCGCTTCTTCTCCATTGGGGTTATATGTGAATTCAATTTGTTTTGCATCGGCCATCGAGGGGATGCAAGCCATAGCCGCAAAAGCGGCTATGGGGACGAGTTTGCTGATTTTCATTATCTGATAACTTTTGAATTAACGACTGAACCATCGGAATAAGTGGCGCGACGGATGAAGAGACCTCCTTTGGGTGATTTCACTTCGCGGCCATTGAGGTCGAAGAATTTTTCGCTTGTGGCAGTTGCGTCGAGGGTGATATCATGGATGCCGTCGACGTCGAGTGTTGTGATTTCCGAGCGGATTTCTTTATCGCCGTCTTTATATATCATCTGTATTCCGAGGCTCTCGAAGCCGTCGATGTAGAGGACGATAGCGCGGAGTGTGCCCTCGCCATAGAAGTTGTAATTAGTCACATATGATACGGGGACGTCCGTCATTTCGCCATCTACGTCGAGATATTCATCGTCATAGAATGTGAAGACTTCGCCGTCGACGAGGAGGTTGTAGAAAAGCTTTGACGAATCGAGGATGACACCGTCTTTGTTTATGAGTGAATAGTTGAAATCGATCTCAGCTTCATAATCATCTTCAACGGGCCAGAAAACCAGATCGTAGGGGGCCGGTACGGATGTGATAGCTACGTCAGGCGACTGATATTTGATCACGGGATTCGATGCATAGTCGATAGGCAAGACTTTGTCGGGGTTTGAATTGATGATATACATACCCGTCGATGTGAGGGTTTTTGCATTGGGATTGTACTCCATTGAGAAATCCTGCATCAGGTAGGTTGTCGAACCACCGAAAGAGAAAGCTTTGGCGCCGGTGAAATATGCTGTGTATTGGAGCGCGGGTTCGATGCCGATGTACTGCAGTTTGGGGAATGTCACGGTAGAGCCGTTGATTGTGCCCTTGATAGCAGTCTCGGGCAGAGTGGAGTAAATGCCTTTTATGTAAAGGTCTTTTCCGTCGGTGCCAACCTGAACTTTCTCGGCGTTGCCGTCGGCTATTTTCCACCAATCTTCAAATTGAATGTCAGCCGGGACTTCAACTGTGGTGGCTGTGAGGGGTTTCATCGAAGTGACAAGATTGCCGCCCCCGACCCATCCGTAGTGTCCGGCTTCCGATTCTGTGGCGTCGACCCATATGCATTCGGCTACGAGAATATCCGGATTTTCATTGGTATAAGAGCCGTCAGCTCCGATTTTCAATTTCCAGGTCTGATTCTCGCACGGAATGTATGTGGCTCTTCCGTCGGCAGTCTTAGTGTATTCGCAGAGTACTGCATAAATATTCTGTGTCACGATACCCTCGGGTGTGTCGTACTGGATCATGCTTACGATCTGCGGATATTCAAAAGTGGCATATCCATCTGCTATGCTACCCTCAACCCAGCCGGGATAACCGGTGAGCGGGATCATATTATAGATGTAGGCCTTGTTGTCATCTGATGTGACGATTCGTGAGACACATCCGTTTGTCGACTGCTGATACACCTGCATGGCAGTGGCATAAAAACACATGCCATCTTGCACATATTCTTTGCAGTCGCCGGCAGGCTGGGAGTAGATGTACTTCATGCCCTCAGGTTTGTCGGTGATGGATTGCGGGGTGGCAGCCGGAGCCCGGCGGATGGCCGATGCGAAATCGGTACGCGCCAGACTGAGATTGGTCAACTCGGCTTGATTTGTGATCGATCGGTTAGAGACGCATTGTCCTGCTTCAGGACTCTGATAGCGTGCATCCATTGTCATGAGACTTAGCGACGCTAATGTAAAAATGTAGAATCTTTTCATACGGTAAATGATAGAAACGACGTTAATAATAATTTTATTGATTGCTTATCTTGAGGAATAGTAATGCAAATGTAAAGCATATATTTTGATTACGCAAATTTTTGCTTAATTTTTGTTGTAATACTTTAATTTAGTTAATCTACATTAAGAAGCTGATTCGTATTCGCAGACGGCTATTTTGAAAAAAAATCTAATTTTTTCTTGTGAAAATTTTGCAGATTCAAAATTAATGCATAACTTTGCACCGCAAAACGAGATAAACGGGTTGCAAACATGGTGAGTTTAGCTCAGTTGGTTAGAGCGTCGGATTGTGGTTCCGAAGGT
>CANSGE010000065.1 GCA_947646295.1 uncultured Bacteroidales bacterium | reverse complement strand
TTCGACCTTTTGAGGCTTCGTAGTATATAAATTTGCATCAGTCAAAATACCACGAAACTAACCCGTCAACAATGGAAACATATTTAGCAATGGATTTTGGAGGTACCAAGCTGCTTGTCGGCGAGGTCGACGCCCAAGGCCATATCCTCAACCAAAAGCGCTATACCACCGGCTATGTCAATCAGCAGGATGCGGTGGGTATCATCAAATCGTCGCTCAACGATTTTCTGAGCACGGTGGGTACATCCGACCACAATGTGCGAGCCATCGGCATCGGACTGATAGGCCGCGTGGATACCGCAGGCGGACGCTGGCTCCAGATTGACCCTCAACGGTCGCAACCTGTGGACCTGGCAGCCTATGTCAAGGCTACTTTCGGGCTGCCCTGCTATCTCTCAAATGACGTCAAAAGTGCCACACGAGCCGAGCTGTGCTGGGGACACGGGACGAAATCCGACAATTTTGTATACATAAATATAGGTACCGGAATCGCCGCCGGCACCGTCGTGAATGGCCGCATCGTGACAGGGTCGCATTACAATGCAGGCGAGGTAGGCCACACTCAGGTAGGTGTAAATCCCGGCGTCAGATGCGGATGCGGGCGAACTGACTGTGTCGAGGCTATTGCCTCAGGGATAGGTTTTGATAGTTGTGCCCGCCTTTTACATTCATCATATAAGGAAACAGCCCTTAGATTGCCGGATGATGTCGGGGTGAGAGTGGATGTGCGAAACATCTATGATCTTGCGCGCGGCGGCGATTCTCTGTGCCTTACTCTGGTAGATAACGCAGCGCGTGCGATAGCCAATCTGATCATGAATATGGTGCGCATGAGTGACCCTGATACAGTGGTGCTCGGCGGTGGCATCGTGAGCGATCCGTATATGTACGAGCAGATACTTGCCAATCTGCATCCCGGCACGATGCGATTCGTGACAAACGGTGTGGTGCTGACGCGGCTCGATCCGGCTTATGCCGGCCTGCTCGGCGCAGCGGCCGTGGCAATGACCGAAGAGGAAAAATGTGTGGCAAAGGCTGAAAAAATCTGAGAAAAATGAAAATTACTGTTGCAAATACCACGGGAATCTTTCATCGGACAGCTGCAGCGCGCATTGTGGCGCAGATGTGCAGCAATCCGCGCAGTGTGATAGGGCTTTCGACCGGCCGTACCACAGGTAAGATTCATGAGGCCGTGTGCCGCATGCACGATGAGGCTGCTTTCGATGTGTCGGATATCACTATTTTCGGCCTCGACGAGGTGACCGGTGTCGACAGAGAGTATTTCGGCGCTTGCTACAAGATGCTCCTCACCGAAGTGGTGGAGCCGCTCGGAATCTCGCGTGACAACTATCTGATGTTGCCAACCCAATCAGATGATTTCGCGGCCGAATGCCGGAAATTCACCGATGAGATCGCGCGCCGCGGCGGAATAGACCTGCTGATCCTTGGCCTGGGCGAGAACGGCCACCTCGGATTCAATCAACCGGGCACACCTCTGGGCAGCGGCGCCAAAACCGACCGTATGGACGAGCGCCTCGACGCCCGTATCCGCCGCGAGACCAATACTCCTGACGATGTAGCGCTGGGCGGTGTCACTCTCGGGATACGTGATATCATGCACGCGCGCCGCATCATCATGGTGGCCAATGGCAAAAACAAGACGGCAATGGTGAAAGCGATGCTCGAAGGGCCGGTGTCGCCGGATTGTCCGGCGTCGGTGCTGCAATTACATCCTAATTGTGAATTTATTTTTGATAAAGATGCCGCCGCGGCTATAAATATAGATCAACTGCAAAAAATCTGATTTTACACATGGCAAATAATAATAGTACAGCTGCTACCGCGGCGGCAAGTTATACGGGAGCCTTCCTCACGATGGTATTCCTCTTTTTCATCGTGGGCTTCCTTACGACGGTCAATACCCAGTTTCAGGCACCGCTGAAAGAGACATTTCTGGGTGAGATGGGAGCGTTGAAAAATACTTTCGCGACCTTGATCACCTTCTCATGGTTTCTGGCGTATCCGGTATGCGGTGGGCTGGGGGCCAAATGGATCAACCGCTTCGGCTACCGTGGCACGCTTGTGCGCGGACTCCTGATGATGTGTGCCGGCTTGCTCCTCTTCATGGTTTCGGCATGGAGTGCCGATGCGATGCGTGATGCGGTGGTCCGTATGGGCGAACTCGCACTCCCGGCGGCATTCATAGTATTTTTGGTCGGATCATTTGTGGTGGGTGGCAGTGCCACGGTGCTTCAGGTGGTCATCAACCCCTATCTCTCGGCGTGTGAGGTGCCCGGCACTCAGTCGGTGCAGCGTCTTGCGGTGGGTGGCTCGGCGAATGCCATAGGCACGACTGTCGCGCCATATTTCGTATCGGGAATCGTGTTCGGCGGCTTTGCGATGGAAGATATATCGGCGGATATGCTTTCGATGCCGTTTCTGTCGCTTGCCGTGGTGATTGCTTTGATAGCCTTCCTGCTCACGCGGCTCCAATTACCTGATATAGCATCGACCCGCACCGACGGCGACGAAAAACTCGAACGCAGCGTGTGGTCGTTCCGCCATCTGACGTTAGGAGTCATCGCGATTTTCTTCTATGTCGGTGCGGAAGTGTGCATCGGAGCCAATATCACGATGTACGCTGTGGAAAAAGAGTTGTCGTCGCCGGCGCTCATCGCCACTCTATATTGGGGCGGAATACTCGTGGGGCGTCTCGTGGGCAGCACGCTCAGCAAAGTTTCTCCGCGCGTGCAGCTCTCCGTCACGACGATAGGTGCGGCTTTGCTTACGGTGGCAGCCATCATGATGCAGAATCCATGGATGCTCGCGGCTGTAGGTCTGTGCCACTCGATCATGTGGGGCGCCATCTTCACCCTGGCTATCAAAGACCTCGGTAAATATACCACTGTGGCCTCCGGTGTGTTCATGATCGGCGTGGTAGGCGGTGCTGTGTTGCCTCTGCTTCAGGGCATCTGTGCCGATGCTTTGGGTGGGTGGACATCCTCGTGGTGGATCGTGGTATTCTGTGAGTTATTTATGCTATATTACGCTTTAAGCGGTTCGAAAATAAAGAAATTGTACAATGAGTAAGATAAAAAAGATTGTTTTAGCCGCCGGCTGTGCTCTCGTAAGCGGGGCCGCACTCCATGCAGCCCCTCTTCCCGAGGGCAAAGTCGTGGTGGCGTATGTTACATCATGGTCGGATGTGATGCCCGAGCCGTCGCATGTGACACACATCAATTATGCATTCGGCCACGTCAATGAGACATTCGACGGGGTCGGCATCGCCAATGAAGAGCGTCTGCGCAGCATCGTGGCACTCAAGCAACAAGCCCCGGCACTGCAGGTGACTGTCTCAATAGGCGGGTGGGGTAGCGGCCGCTTCAGCGAGATGGCCGATAATGACAGCCTGCGACGGTCATTCGCCCGGGATTGCGCGCGGGTGGTGCGGGAGTACGGTCTCGACGGAATCGACATCGACTGGGAGTATCCCGGGAGTGCGGCAGCCGGTATTTCATCGTCGGAGCGCGACAAGGATAATTTCAATCTCCTCATGCGGGATATCCGCGCGGCGATAGGCGATGACAAACTTCTCACGGCCGCAACGTCGGCGGGAGCTGAATATATCGACTACAAAGGTGTGTTGCCCTACGTTGATTTTATAAATATAATGACATATGACATGGCCAACGCGCCGAAGCACCACGCCGCCCTGTATCCTTCGGAGAATACACCGGAGATGACGTGCGACGGCGCCGTGAAAGCGCATATCGCAGCTGGTATTCCGGCGGGTCGGCTTGTGCTGGGAATGCCCTTCTATGGCCGTGGAGGAGAAAAAATGCGCGGCGGCGATTTCAAAAACATAGTCGTACCGGAGGGATGTGAAGTAAGGTACGACTCTGTGGCCGCCGTGCCGTATATCGTCGATTCCGAGGGTGAATTTATCCTCGGCTTCGACGACGCACGCTCAATCGCAGGCAAGTGTGACTATATCATCGAAAATGATCTGCTCGGGGCCATGTACTGGGACTATGCAGGTGATGATGATGATCATACACTGGCTACAACTATAGCTGACCGTATCAAAAACAAGCCGTCGAAGCAGAAAATACTTGTGCTGAACGAAGGCGGCGGCCAGCACGGCCCCTTTACGAAAGTGGCAATGGAGTGGCTGCGCGACTATGCAGCCTCGCATAATCTGGCTGTGACAGAGCTGCGCAATGCCAATCCGATATCGGAGAAATTCCTTGATGGGTATGATTGTGTGATCCAGCTCGATTTTCCACCGTATACGTGGCCGGCTGATGCTGAAGATGCCTTCGAGAGCTATATTGATGAGGGCAAAGGCGGATGGATCGGGTTTCATCATGCCACCTTGCTCGGCGAATTTGACGGCTATGGACTGTGGAAATGGTTTTCGGACTTCATGGGAGGTATCACGTTCCGCAATTATATAGCTCCGCTTGCCGATGGCATAGTACATCTCGAGGTGACGGACCATCCGGTGACGGAGGGCTTGCCGTCGGAGTTCACACTTGCCGATGATGAATGGTATACCTACGACTATTCTCCGCGCGCCAATGTGACCGTGCTTGCCAACGTCGACGAAAACAGCTACTCTCCTATGTCGGATATCAAGATGGGTGACCATCCTGTGATCTGGGTAAATCCGACTAAAAAAGCCAGAAATGTATATATCCAGCCGGGCCACAGTCCGCGGCTTTTCGAGTCGCCGGAGTTTGTGAAGCTTTTCAGCAATGCAATTAATTGGACGATTACACAATAAAATGAGGATTATTACAGTTTTTCAATTACATTTGGAACTTTGGTTTTGAATGGTTTGTCCCCTTCCGGGCTGCGTCAGAGGATGCGGCCCGGATTTTTTATGTTATTGGGCATATAAGCTGATAGTAGAGTTCGGTGTAATGGTTCATAGTATTGAATATTAAGTATTTATCGGTATTTGGTAAATGGGTTTAAAAATTGCACTGTGGTAAATAATCGACCTTTAAGGGCATATTTTCGACCTCGTCGCGCGTATCTGTGACTAATTTTGCAGTGTAAATAAAACTTAACTAACCTTAATATTTAATCCTAAATCGAATGACATGAGATGTAAGATTTCCATGCTTCTCTGCGCGATGATGTGCTTCCTATCGCTCTCGGCGCAGCAGATCTCATTGACAGGTATCGCGGTCGACGAGGCAGATGAGCCTCTGATCGGTGCAAGTGTGACAACTCAAGACGGTACTCAGAAAACAGGTGTCGCTACAGACATCGACGGCAACTTTACCATTATGGCTCAGGTAGGCGGCCACCTCACGGTGTCGTATATCGGTTATGAATCCCGCACCATCGAGGTGAAAGCCGGTATGAACAACATCCGTATTGTCCTCGACCCGAGCAATACCACTCTTGAAGAAGTCGTGGCCATCGGCTACGGTGTGCAGAAGAAGAAACTCATCACCGGTGCAACGGTGCAGGTGAAGGGCGACGACGTAGCGGCCCGCAACACAGTGTCGCCCATCGGCGCACTCCAGGGTCAGACTCCCGGTGTCAACATCATGAGCCTCGGCGGCAAGCCGAATGCCGGCTACAAGGTGAACATCCGTGGCGTCGGTACAAACGGTGATTCAAATCCTATCGTGGTGATCGATGGTCTGGTAGGTTCGCTCAGCAACCTGCAGGAACTCAACCCCAACGACATCGAGACTCTCGACGTGCTCAAGGATGCCGCTTCGACCGCTATCTATGGTGCGCGTGCCGCCAATGGTGTGATACTTGTGACCACCAAGCACGGCTCCGGCGACAAGACCAACATCAGCTTTGATGCCTACGTGGGCTGGCAGAATGTATCGAAACGCCCGCAGATGCTCAACGCCCAGGAATACATGTACATTTATAATGTAGCACGCATGTATGAGGGTAATGCACCTGTGGATTGGCAGGCCATCGTGCCGGGCAACGTATGGAACCGTCTCCAGGACGGCTGGGAAGGTACCGACTGGCTCGATGAAATGCTTGGCAGTGATGCTCCACAGCAGAGCTATAACCTCGGCATCTCCGGCGGCAGCAAGATGGGATCTTATTCAATCGGCCTCGGATACGTATCACAGGAAGGTGTGATGCTGCGCGACTATCTCAACTCAAAATTCGAGCGTCTCACCGCACGAATCAACTCTGATTGGAATCTCATCAAGGTAGGTGAGCGCAATCTTGTGAAGTTCGGTGAAAACCTTATGTTGGCATTCAACAATTCCAACGGCCTGGATGCCATCTCTACCGGCGGTGCATGGAGCAATAGCGTGCGTGCCGCTCTGAAGGCCTCACCCCTGATGCCACTTTACGATGAAGACGGCAATCTGACACCCGGCGCCAGCTGGCTCAACGACTCCCAGCAGAATCCCGTGCGCGGCGCGACACGCGGTGGTGCCGACCAGAACAATAACAAGAGTTATTCGGCCCGCGGTAATTTCTACCTCCAGATCGAGCCGATCGACAAGCTTATCTTCCGCACGACTCTCGGTTTCGGCTACAGCGGCTACACATCACGCAGCTATAGCGAACCGTACAATGACACTCCTTTCGGTTCGTCGACCGTGGACCGTATCAACCAAAGCTCAGGCAATGACTACGCATGGTCATGGGAAAATACACTTTCTTACGGTTTCTCCGTTGACAATCACAATGTAGGCGCCCTCATCGGTATGTCGGCCGAGAAATGGGGCTATGGCGAAGGCGTATCGGCTTCGATCACCGACAATACTTTCGCTGACTGGCTGCACGCATACATCGGTAACGGCAAGCCTGCTGAAATCAACAGTGCCACGGTAGGCGTGGGCGGCTGGCCCGGCGGACGCGGCGCCATCAACTCTTACTTCGGCCGTCTGACATATGACTACAGCGGCAAGTACATGGCTACCGCAACACTGCGTGCCGACGGGTCGTCGAACTTCGCCCGCGGTCACCGCTGGGGTTATTTCCCCTCGTTCTCCGCAGGCTGGAATATCGACCAGGAAAATTTCATGGAAAGCACCCGTGACTGGCTCAATCAGCTCAAACTCCGCGTAAGCTGGGGCCAGAACGGTAACTGCAACATAGCCAACTTCCAGTACCTTGCTACTGTAAATGTGGGCGGTGCCGACTATTTCTTCGGCGACGATATCTTCAATAAGATCACCGGTTCGTATCCCGATAAGATCGCCAATCCTGACCTGACATGGGAACGCTCCGATCAATGGGACCTCGGTCTTGACGCTATGTTCCTCAACAGCCGTCTGGGCCTCAACTTCGACTGGTATCGCAAGACTACAAAAGACTGGCTCGTGAATGCCCCCATCCTTGCATCCTACGGTACCGGTGCTCCCACAATCAATGGTGGCGACGTGCGCAACCAAGGTATCGAACTCGGCCTCCGCTGGAACGACCGGGTAGGCGACTTCAGCTATAACGTTGGTGTCAACCTCGCATACAATAAGAATGAGGTAACCCGTCTTGCCAATGACTCAGGCACGATAGATGGTCCCGGCGATGCTGTGCTCCAGAACAATACATTCATCTCCCGCATCAAGGTAGGTGAACCTATCGGCTACTTCTACGGCTATAAGACGCTCGGCGTATTCCAGAACAATGAGCAGATACGCAATTACGTGGATGCCAACAGCTCCATGATACAGCCTACAGCCCAGCCCGGCGACCTTATCTTCTTCGACCGCGACGGCGACGGCCAGATCTCTGACGCCGACAAGATGAATATCGGCGATCCGCATCCCGACGTGACTCTCGGTATCAATCTGCAGTTCTTCTTCAAGGGCTTCGACCTGAGCGCCAACGGTTACGGCGCCTTCGGCCAGCAGATCGCCAACAGCTACCGTGACCACTGTACATCAGGCTATGACAACTGGACATACAACCTGGCCTCACAGGTATGGACCGGCGAGGGCACAAGCAACCGCTATCCGCGCCCCTCGACCTCAAGCCACATCAACTGGCAGTATATGTCGGATATCTATATCGACAATGCCGACTACTTCCGCCTCCAGAGCCTCACTCTCGGCTACGACTTCAAGTCACTCTTCAAGAAGATGCCGCTCTCACAGTGCCGTCTCTACGTGAGCGCCAACAATCTCTTTACAATCACCAATTACAAAGGTTTTGACCCCGAAATCGGTACCGATGGCAACTGGGGCGCAACTTCATGGGTGCAGGGCGTCGATCAGGGTTTCTATCCGTCCAACCGCACATTCCTCATTGGTGTTAACCTCAAATACTAATCGAAAACCATGCAGATCAAAAATATATTCAGCGGTCTTTTGGCTTGTATGATGCTCGCCGGATGCTCTGAGAGCTTCCTCGACACCGACAACCTCACCAATAAAGACTCAAGCAACTTCCCCAAGAATATCAGCGACGCCGAAGAAATCATCACCGGTATCTACCGTCCGGTGATGGGCGATGCCGACGCTCCTCAGAACAATGTGCTCTTCGTGGCCGAACTCATGAGCGACGAACGTCTCGGCGGTGGCGGCAAGGACGACGCCCAGCCTCAATCAGTGGCCGCTTTCAAGAAAACGAGCGACAATCAGTATTCAGGCCTCTGGGGACTTATGTATCAAGGTATCTACCGTTGCAACTACCTCATCTCTGTCGAGGATCAGATCGACTGGGCCGACGACGATGCAGCCCACAACCGTATTATGGGTGAAGGTCACTTCATGCGTGCATATTATTACTTCGATCTGGCGCGCCTCTTTGAGAACGTGCCCCTGACTCTCGCACCCGAACCCGCCAACCTCCCTCAAGCCACTCCTGACGAACTGTACGCTCAGATCGCGTCGGATCTCATAGAAGCTATTAAATTGCTGCCTGATACCCGCCATGCCGGCCTCAACGGTGTAGGTACCGACGGCCACGGCACAAAATGGGCTGCCGAGGCTCTGCTCGCCCGTGTATATCTTTTCTATGCCGGTGTTTACGGCAAGGATGCCATCGCTCTGCCCGGCGATGAAGGTTCGCTCACCAAACAGCAGGTGGTGACCTATCTCGAAGATTGTATCAACAATTCGGGTCACGCGTTGACCCCCAAATTCGGTGACCTCTGGGCATATTCTGCAGCAGGTGACTATTGGGTGAATCAGAAGTACGGCTACAGCTGGCTTGGTGACAACCCCAACTGGACAGGCTGGGAAGGTCAGACCGAAGGCTACCGCGACAACCCCGAGACTATCTTTGCCATCAAGCATGCTTACGGCGCGCAATATTATGGACGTAACCTGACAGCACTCTTCTTCAGCCCGCGCTACCAGGATGCCGATAATCCCAACTCCGACGGCGACGGCTGGGGCGGTGTGTATCCCTTCGGCACAGGCTGGGGCGGTGGTTGCGTCACTCCCGACATCTGGAATTCATGGCCTCAGGAAGATCCTCGCCGCGAATCATCCATCCTCAACTATGACAACCCCAACGAAGTGCTCCCCGACGGCAGCCACATGAAATATCATGACAACGGCGGCCATCAGGTGGAAGACACCCACATGCAGAACAAAAAGTACATCGCCATCAACGTACATACCGACAAGATGGTGTCAAAGGACAATCAGAATGGTCCCGGTGCCGTGGCTCTCTACTGGTACTGCTATCCGGAGATCATGGCCACCGACAACGACTATATGTCGTGCAACTTCATGGATGAGATCTCTATCCGATTTGCCGATGTACTCCTGATGCACTCCGAACTCACAGGCACAGCCGACGGTATTAATAAGGTTCGCGCGCGCGTAGGCCTCGACCCCGTAGGCTACAGCCTCGAGAACCTCCAGAACGAGCGTCGCTGGGAGCTGGCTTTCGAAGGAATCCGCTTCTTTGACCTCAAACGCTGGGGCAAACTCGACCTCGTGACGACCCACCGCAGCAACGTGGAATGCTGGTGCGACGGTTCGCTCCGTACAATTTCCGTGCCTTACCGCGCGGAGACCAAGGGCTGGCTTCCCATCCCCGACGATGAAATCCGCAAATCGGAAGGCATGCTCAGCCAGAATGCCGGCTGGGGTACTTCCGAAGGCAACTACACCAATCCTTATTAATCTTACGAAGATATGAAAAACAAATATATCGCAATGATGGTCGCAGCCGCCGGTCTTCTCTCGACGACCTCCTGCCTGCACACTACCGTAAGTGACGACCATTTCGCCTACAGCGATGCCGATAGCGAACGCCTCGCAAGTGATTTTGTGACCAAGTTTGCGTATGACAACGGCTCCAATCATTCAAACGGTATCCGCGTGTACAACAACACCGGCTACGACTGCCAGCTTGATTATATCACCGGTAAGACCATGATTGGCTCGGGCGCTGAGAATTATGTCGATGTGGTGGTGCCCTTCGCCGGTCATCTTACCTTCACAGCCACAGTGCTGGCAGATGGCGCGCTCGTAAATGTGCCCATCGACGTGCAGGTCGACGATATCGACAAAGACCTCGACCCGCTCTTCAAGTGCCTCACCAACGGCACGGCCGAAGGCAAGGTATGGCAGTGGTGGGCCGATGAACAGCCCGACGGCTCCTACGCCTATATCGACGGCTCATGGGGCTGTGTCGGTGGCGGCGGCTACGGATGGTCGGCCACCGGACCTAACTGGGTATGCTACGGTATCGGTCAGGAAGACGAATGGACCGGGCTGCTCGTCTCCATGGAGGAATGGGTGAAATTTGACTGCGACGGAGGCCCCAACATGACCGTTCACTACAGTGACGGCACCGAGGCCAAGGGAACATTCGCTCTCACAAGTTCTACCACTCCTGAAAAAGCAGCTGTAGGATGGGTAGGCACAATCAAGCTCACCGCCCTGCTTCCCCATCAGGTGAGCGGCGACCAATACTCATGGTATCTCGAAGAGGCTCCCGCCGCCTTCGATGTGGCCATGCTCGACGATGACCATCTGATCCTCATCGCTCCGGGCAGCAGCGCTACGATATTCTGCGATCCCGGCTGGGGCGGTGCATCAACTCACTGGACGTTCAAAGCAAAATAGTTGATTTTCTCATAGAATGTGTCAAGCCGACAGTTGGTATCCAATCCGGCTGTCGGCTTTGATTTTTCTGAACAATGCAAAGAATACTTACATCATTCATCATATTGATATTGGCGGCCTCAGCCTCAGCTCTGAGCGAGTATCAGCTTGCGGTGAGCGGCTACGTGCACTCTCCCTTGCAGCTTGGCGAGGACCTGTCGCTCGAAGCGGAAGCCGCGGCTAAAGAGGTGCTTGCCGAGCAGACGCTCTATTCTCCGGCTTCGTCAAGGCAGTGGATATCGCGGGGCGACAATGAACTGACTCTCAGCGACGATGGCTGTGCGGTCATGGCGGTCAATCTCGCCACTGAGGGAAAACGCGCCCGCGGATCGGAAAATGATCCCGACTATGCGCTCTATGGCCATGCGGGCATTGAGTTG
>CANSGE010000064.1 GCA_947646295.1 uncultured Bacteroidales bacterium | reverse complement strand
ATGCTGTGCATGCCCGCCCATCCTTGTGCCTCGGACGGATGCCCCGAGGGGCTGCGCCCCTCCGGCACGCCACCGCGCGTCAGCCAATTGAAAATTGAAAATTGGCTGACGCTAGGCTTGCCTCCGGCACGCACGACCGCGGTGGCCAATTATTTTTTGGCTGCGTCGATGTCGTGGAGGAGGGTTTCGACGGCGGTGCGGAGCTGGGCGTCTTCGCCGCGGACTATGCGGGCGGGGTCGTTGGCTATTTTGATGTCGGGCTCAAGTTGCTGGTTCTCGAGGAATGATCCGTCGGGCAGACGGTATCCTATGACGGGTATGCCGAATATCATCGAGGGGTCCTGCATGCCGACCCAGTTGACGGAGGTCATCGTGCCCGGTACGGGCATGCCGACGGTCTTGCCGATTTTCTGATGTGAGTATACCCATGGTGTGCCGTGGGCGTTGGAGTAGCATGCCTCGCACATGACCATGATGGATGGTTTGTTCCATCGGCGTGACGGCATGTCGCAGGTCTCTGTTCCGCGTACTTCCTGGGTGAAGTATTTCTGCCCGGAGAAGAGTACCTCGATGTCTTCGTGGAGGCGTCCGCCGCCATTCCATCGCACGTCGATGACTACGCCCTCGCGGTCATTGTATTTGCCGAGCAGGTCGGAGTAAACGCGGCGGAATGATGCGTCGTCCATGCCTTTGACGTGGACGTAGCCGAGGCGTCCGCCGGATATGCTGTCGACGTATGCTGCGCGGCCTTTGACCCAGCGGTCGTACATGATTGATGTCATGCGGGCTGCGGAGATTGGCTTGATGACTTCGTCCCAGCGTGTTCCGTCGGCGGGGTCGTAGAGTCCGACGAGTGTGCGGCGTCCGCCGCGGTCGGTGAGGAGTGTGGCGGGATCGGCGCCGGCGTCGAGTTTCTGTCCGTCGATAGTCTCGACGATCACACCGGGGCGTGCTTTGGAGCGTGCTGTGGCGAAGGGGCCTCCGTAGACGACTTCGGCGATGCGCAGGCCGTCGCCTTGGTATGCGAGGTCGTAGAGCAGGCCGAGGGATGCTGTGCGGTCGCCGTCCTGGTGGGCGGGACCCATGTAGCGGCCTCCGGTATGGCTTACGTTGAGCTCGCCGAGGAGTTCGGAGAGCATTTCGGCGAAGTCATAGTTGTTGGAGATGTGTGGCAGGAAGCGGCGGTAGTGCTCGGTCATTGCGGGCCAGTCGACTCCGTGCATGTCTTCGACGTAGAATCGTGCGGCTTCCTCGCGTACCATGTTGTCGTACATATAGCGGCGCTCGGCGGCATAGTCGATGGGCATGGTGGCGGAGTAGGATATGGATGTGAGTTTGTCGGACTTGGGATTGAGTTTCTGCATGCGCGAGCCGAGGAGGAATATGTCCTTGCCGTCGGATGAAATGTCGAAGCGCGGGTGTCCGCTGACGGATGAGATGACGCGGTGTTCTTCCTCGCGGGGGCAGTATTTCCAAAGACGTGTGCCGTCTTCGGAGTCGGCGAGGTAGTAGAGTGTCTCGCCGTCGGGGGTGAGGATGGCGTCGTGGTAGGCCACTGACTGCGGGGTCACGCGCACGATGCGGTCGGTGATGCCGTCGAGCTGTACGTCGATGGGCTTTTTGGAGTCTTTTTTGTCCTTGGAGTCTTTTTTGTCTTTGTCGGCGTCGGATTTATCGTCGAGTGAAGCTTTGTAGACTTCGAGGTCTTCCTTGTCCATGGTCCAGCGGTCGAGCGCTTCCTGATTCATGAACACGAGCAAGGCGTCCATCTGTGAGCCCCAGGAGGCGTGGTTGCGCATGCCGTAGCGCTCGGATGCGAACATGATGGCGTCGCCGCCCATGACCCATCGGGGCTCGGCATCGAAGTAGCCGCTGTTGGTGAGGTTGAGCAGCTCGCCTGTGGACGCGTTGAGGAGGGCGATGTCGGTATAGGGGTCGTGCTTGCGGTCGATGATCTCGAGTGCGATCCATTTTGAGTCGGGACTCCAGGTGAAGTTGAAGAGCGCGTCGCGCTGCGGGTATGTTGTGCCGTCGGTGATGCGTGTCTCGCGGCCTGTGTTGAGGTCGAGCACGGCGAGAGTCTGACGGTCGAGGATATAAGCGAGCTTGCTGCCGTCGGGTGATGCCTTGGGGAGATTGCGCTCATGGCCGTCGGCGCTGAAGAGGGGCTCTTCCTTGATGAGGGTGGCGTAGGGGAAGTCGGTCTCGCCTTCGTGAGCCATGGTGGCTTTGTATATATTGTATATGCCGTCGCGCTCGGAGGTGTAGTAGAGGGTCTGCGATGATGGGGCCCAGCAAACGTCGGCCTCGGCGGCGGGGGTGTCGGAAATCTGTTTTGTGGTGGAGTACTCGGTGGATGTCACGAATACGTTGCCGCGATAGATGAATGCGATGCTTTTGCCGTCGGGCGATGCGGCGGGGCTCTCGGCACCGGAGCGTACGGGGAGCTTGTCGGTGCGGGGGGTATCGTCGACGGTAATGTCGATGGGCACTTTCACCGGCTCGGCTGCCCCGGGTGCAAGTGTGTATATCTCGCCGTCGTAGCCGAATGCGAGTGTGCCGTCGGCGCCGCGGGAGAGGAAGCGCACGGGGTGGGGCGCGAAGTGGGTGAGGGCTGTGACCTGGGCGGGGTGTACTACTGATGCGCGGTAGACGTTGGAGCTGCCGCCGTCACGCTCGCTCAGAAATACGAATGTGCCGTCGGATTCCATCACGGGATTCGTGTTTTCGCCGGGACGGTCGGTGAGATTGGTATGAGAACCGGTGGCCAGGTCGTATAGCCATATGTCGCGTGTGACGGATGATGTGTGGTGTTTACGGAACTCGTCTTCGAAGCCCTTGACGTCCTGATACAGGAAGCTGCGTCCATCGGGTGCCCAGCTGATGAATCGTGCCGGTGTGCCGAGCACTTGCACGGGAGCCGAGTGTCCGTCGGTGGCTACGGAGTAGAGCTGTGTGAGGCGTGCGGAGGGGAAGGCGGCGCTGGCAGCCGGTGCCTGTATGGCTGCCGAGTAGAGCACGGAGAGGCCGTCGGGGGCAAAAGCCTCAGGGATTTCGGCTGCTGAGTTGACTGTAAGGCGGCGGGGAGTGCCTCCGGTAGCGTCGATGATATATACGTCGAAATTGCCGTTGCGGTCGGATGCATAGGCAATCGACCTCGAATCGGGGCTCCATACGGGAGAAGCCTCGTAGACATCGGCTGTGGAGGTGAGAGCTGTGGCGCGGCCTCCGGCAGCCGGTACTGTGTATATGTCGCCCATGTAGCAAAAGGCGATCGTGCGGCCATCGGGCGATATCTTTACATCGCGCATCCACAGAGGGGTGATAGCAGAGGCTGCGGCGGGAATGAGCAGCGCAAGTGGTAGAAGGGCTTTCTTCATAGCATGATTGGTTGTCGTAGTGACGATTTTATGCGCAAATGTAATAAAAAAAGCGGCGATAAAAAAATAAAGGGCCATATCTCGCGACAGAGCCCTCCAATAATCTACAATCTATTGTTGATATGTCTCATAGAACAGGGTCGATAGCAGTGACCCTTGGAGCAAAAAATCATTCTCGCTGCAAATGTAGTCCATAGACATTAAATATGCAAGAAAAAAGTCCAAAAAATGTTAACGGGGCATTTCAGAGTTGGGCGATACGGCCGGCGAAATTGACCGTGCCGATGTAGCAGTCGGAGAGGATGAATACAAATGGGCGGTCGATGGTGATGGTGGCGTATCGGGGTTCTTCAGGGGATGCTCCGGCTAACATTCCGCCAGTCACAGCAGCCGCGGTGATGCCTTCTTCATGCAATTCGGTGGAGGTCTTCTGCACGAAGAGGGGGGAGATTTCGCCGGGGAGGTCGAATCCCATCGGTGCGAATCTTGACGAGATGCCGCCGAGGCCCATCAGCTCGAATATATTGTCCAGATCGAGGGATGATTCGATCTTGAATCTTGGCATCGAGATAGTGAGGAGATATTTGCCGGTGGCTTGAGGCTTTTTGGCTTTTTCGGCAATGAAATCGCGGCAGAAGTCATCGATGGCTACACCTTCGCGAGGCAGGAATATTTCGAAGTTGTGGCGATCGAGATAGATCTGGACGTACTGATAAGTATCCGTCTCAAAGTACGTACCGGGGATGTCGATGGCGTTCATCATGTCGGTGGGGGCGGAGCCGTTGATGCCATGGAATGTCGCCCGGGCAGTTTTTTCTTTTTCGAATGGGCACAGCCAGCGATCGTTGATATAGACTGCATTGAGCATCACGGCTATATTGGCAGCCGAAAGCGGGGTTTCGAAGAATGGGTCGATGAGTCCGTCGGTGTTGCGGGCGGCCCAGTCGTTGATGATATCTGTGGTGGCGGGATCGGCAAAATCCACCGCCTGAATGTGGCTGTAGAAAGTAGATTTCATATACTCAGCGTATGTGTCGGCCAAGGTATAGGCGTTGCTGTGCCAGATAGAGTTGGCGGTCTTGATCACCTCGTGGTACAGGGAGGTGTTGAGATAGCGCATGAGTTTGTTGGCGGTGGTGTTGAGCGTTGAGAGATCCGAGCCGATCAATCCGGTGATTTTTTCGCTTTGGAGCGGCTCAATGCTGTTTGCCATCATAGCGAGCACCATTTCGGCGCTCATCGGTGATACGGATACGTTGGGCTGATCGGATGATGGATAAACCTGGGCGAGTGCGGGAATGAATTTGTAGCTGAATTGGTTGAGCGCATCGTTGGCGCTGCGCTCGCTTGCTGAGAAACCCGGGCTGTCGAGAGCCGGGATGTCTGAATCGTTGGGAGTGTCGGGTGCGTCGGGCGCGTCGGGGGTGGAGGTATTGATGGTAGGGTTATCGGGCTGAGGTGACTGGTCGTCGTCGTCGGAGCACGCTGCGAATGCGAGTGCCGAGACAAAAGCAATGGCGGGAAGGATGATCTTTTTCATAGGGATATCGGTGATGATTTGGTTATTTGATTGCAAATATAATATTTGAATAATCCAAATGCAAGCGATATTTGTTTATTTTGAAGCAAAAATGAAATTTTATGTCTCGGATTAAACTTTTGGGAGCGGGGAGTATCCAAATAGTAAAGAACATGCCACTATGAAGACAATCTACAAATCAATCGGAGTACTACTCCTGTGCGGCGCATTGTGTATGCCCGCTCTCGACGCCCAGACCACCCGTGGCCGCAACAATGGCGGTGGCACGCGCACGACCCAGCCCGCGTCGCGCCCTTCGTCGGCTCCACAGCAACGCCCCGGGCAGAATACACGTCCCGGCAATAGCGGCCAGCGCCCGGGCAATAGCGGCAACAATCGTCCACAGCAGCAGCCCCAGCGCCCCGGCAACAGCGGTCAGCGTCCGGGTCAGAATAACCGTCCGTCGCAACCTCAGCAGCCCCAGCGGCCCGGCAACGGAAATCACGGGGGCAATAACAACCGTCCCGGCGTCGGCAACCGTCCGCCTCAGCAGCCGAATCATGGCAAGCCTCAGCCGGGTCCAGGGCTGAGCCACGGCATGCCTCCCGGCCACGGCCCGGCGCACTCGCGGCCGTATATGCCGCCTCCGCGGCCATTCGCGCGGCCTCTGCCTCCGCCATCGTGGCGTCCGGCTCCGTCGTGGCGTCCTTTCAGGTCGATACTCGGTATCACGTTGGGCACGGCTTTCAATCTATCGGTGTCGGCGCTCATCAACAGCGGGTACACTGTGAGCAATTATGCCAACAATCAGATATTTCTGACGGATGTGCCTATGCTCAACCTGATATGGCCCGATGCGGTGATGTACTATAATAATTCGGGTAGCCTGTACGGCTCGCGATTCATCTACTCGACCTCGTACCCTGATCAGTCGCGCTTCCAGACGGCTTATGCAAGTCTTGTGGCCGGGTATGGCGCCCCCTATGATATGCAATCGACGGGCAACGGATTCGTGGCCTCGTGGTGGGGCACAGGCAATCAGTTTATCCGGCTGACGTACGAGCCTGAGTATTCGTCGAATGGATATCTGAGATATTTCACTACGCTTAGTTTCGGAAATTGAAAAATAACCGCGATAGAAAAATGACGAAGTGCGCCGTTCCGGATGGGAGCGGCGCACTTCGTTTAAGGCTTGTTTTAGACGATCTTTAATAGTAGAGATTGCCTAAGGTGTCGATTTCGAGAGAGGTGGCTCCGTTGTCGGTGCCGCTTAGATATGCGACACGGTCGGGAGGGGTGAGGAGGCCGTCGGCGACGAGGCGCTTGAATGCGCTGACGGGGTGTTTGAAGCCGGTGTTGCGTGCTTCGGTGCGGTAATATGCGCTCACGCCGTAGCTCAGAGCGAGCCAGCGCTGTACGTGGCGGTTGTAGCAGATGGCGATTGTGGGGATGCCTCCGCGGAATGATGCGATATATCGTGCTGTGACGCCTCGGTAGGAGTCGGTGAGGATGGCTTTTGTGCCTACGGCTTTTTCGGAGAGGACGGCCTGGCGCGAAAGGAATGATGTGACTTTGCGGTCCATGAGGGGCGGAATCTCGACGCTGCGGTCCTGCGATTCCTCAACCTCGCGTATTACGCGTGTCATGGTGGCGACGGCCTCGACGGGGTAGCGTCCATTGGCAGTCTCGCCGCTGAGCATCATGGCATCGGCGCGCTGATATACGGCGGCAGCCACGTCGCTGACTTCGGCTCGGGTGGGGCGCGGGTGCTCGATCATGGAGTGGAGCATCTGTGTGGCCACGATCACGGGGCGGTGCGCAGCGATGCATTTCTGTATCATCATGGTCTGTATGCCGGGTACGCGTTCGAGGGGTATCTCGACGCCGAGGTCGCCGCGGGCGATCATGATGCCGTACGATTCGTGGAGTATCTCGTCGAAATTGTCGACGCCTTCCTGATTTTCGATTTTGGCAAGGATTTTCATGCTGCTGCCAAGGTGGTCGAGCATGGCCTGGACGGCTTTGACATCTGATGCTGAGCGTACGAAGGAGTGTGCGATGAAGTCGACATCGAGCTTATCGGCAATGGCTATGTATTTGAGGTCGCGTTCGCTGAGAGCGGGGAGGTTGAGACGCACACCGGGCACATTGACTGTCTTGCGGGATCCGAGGGTGCCGTCGTTGGCGGCGCGCAGGATGATGCGGGCGCCTTCGATGCGCATCACTTCGAAGTCGAGCTCGCCGTCGTCGATGAGCACGCGGCATCCGGGGCGCATATCGTATGCTATTTCGGGGTAATTTACGTAAATGCAGTCGTGTGTAGTGGCCATGGCGGAGTCGCCTGCGAGCGCCACGACGTCGCCTGTCTTGAAAATCACAGGTTGATCGGCTTCGGTGGCGGTGGTGCGCACTTCGGGGCCTTTTGTGTCGACCATGATGGCGACTGAATCGGAAGCCTCACGCACATTGGCCACGATGCGGCGCATGCCTTCTTCGTCGAGATGGGCTGAGTTGATACGTACTACGTTCATGCCGGCGGCGATGAGCTGGCGCAGAAATTCGGTATCGCAACGTCTGTCGGAAATCGTAGCGATGATTTTTGTGGATTTTTTCATATGCGTGGCATTGGATGTGATGATTTATATTTAAACAAGCGAGAGCCGCGGATGGTTGAAAAAAGGAGCACTGAAAAGGCAATTCAGTGCTCCTTGTCGCTTGATTTTGATGTCAAGTATGGGTAAGGCTAAGTGTATTTCTACGTATAGCTCTTAGAGACCTTGGGGTAAAGTAGCGGCGATAGCCTCGACGTAGGGTTTTGCTTCCCATCCGAGAGCGCTGGCACCGAGCACAGCAGCATCGGCTTCCTTGAGCTCGCTGAGGAGCACCTTGGCTTTGCCCTTGAAGCATGTCATCATATTCTTGTCGAGGGCTTCGCGGAGGGGCTTGAGGAGGAGCTCGCCTGACTTGGCAAGGCCACCGAAGAGGATGAATGCGGCGGGTGAAGAGAAGAGCATCATGTCGGCCATGGCTTCACCAAGGATTGTGCCGGTGTAGTCGAATACGTCCTTGGCGAGTTTGTCGCCGTTCATTGCTGCGTCGTATACGTCTTTTGATGTGATCTGGTCGATCTCGATATTGCGCAGGAGCGAGGGCTCGGTGCGGATTTCGAGGAATTCGCGTGCTGTGCGAGCCACGCCAGTGGCGGAGCAGTATGCCTCGAGGCAGCCGGTGCGTCCGCAACCGCAGAGGCGACCGTTGTTGCGCTTCACGATCATGTGTCCGAGCTCGCCGGCGAGGCCGTCGTGTCCGTACACTACCTGGCCGTTGATGACGATGCCTGAGCCTACGCCTGTGCCGAGGGTGATCATGATGAAGTCTTTGATACCGCGGGCAGCACCGTATGTCATTTCGCCGATAGCAGCGGCGTTGGCGTCATTGGTGATAGCCACGGGGATACCGAATTTCTCGGAAACGAGTTTTGCCAGGGGTATTGGAGTGGGCCAGGGGAGGTTCACGCCGTCTTCGATGGTGCCGTTGAAGTAGTTGGAGTTGGGGGCGCCGATTCCGATACCGTTGATTTTGTCTGTAGCGTCGTTGGCCTCGATGAGGCGTGATGCTTCAGCGTGGAGTTCGGTGAGGTAATCATCAAGGTGTGCGTGTTTTGCGGTCTTGATAGAACCGCTTGCAATGACAGCGCCGCGAGCGTCAACGATACCGAAAACGGTGTTGGTGCCGCCTATGTCAATTCCGAGAACGTATGGTTTCATGATTAATTTTTATGGTATATAGTTTTAAATTTATTCAGTAAGAAGAGCCGGAATAGGCATTTCTTTTCCGTATAACGATGCATAAGTAATAAAATTGCTGTGAGTCCGCAAACAAAACGGGCAAAAAAAATAATCGCACCCTGTGAAGAGTGCGATTTCTTGTGGCGGGAGCCGGACTCGAACCGACGACCTTTGGGTTATGAGCCCAATGAGCTACCACTGCTCCATCCCGCATTGTTTTCGTGTGCAAAGGTAGGGAGTCTTGATGACATGTGCAAGTGTTTTAACACACGTTAACTTTTGCACATACGAGAAAAAATATTTACTTTTGTGCAATCAATACCTTATACATTAATAATAATGAATAAACTTATCATCGCATCAGTCATGGCAGCTGCTATATCATCATCAAATATACAGGCCGCCGATAAGAATTTCGACTATACGGCCGACCGTTTTTCGGATATCGAGGTACTGCGCTATCAAGTGCCGGATTTCAATAATCTGACCCTCGACCAGAAACGTCTGGTGTATTATCTCACCGAAGCGGCTCTCTGGGGACGTGATATCCTCTGGGATCAGAACTATAAATATAATCTCGCGATACGTGACCTGCTCGAATCAGTGTACAAAAACTATGAGGGCGACCGTAATTCAGAGCAATTCAAGGCCTTCGAGCTTTATCTGAAGCAAGTGGAATTTGCCAACGGCATACACCATCACTACTCGATGGACAAATTCACCCCCGGCTTCAGCCGCGAGTGGCTCCAGAGCGAGATCGACCGTCTGCCCGAAGGCACATGGACTCCTGTGCAGACCGAGGTGATGGCCGCCATCTTCGACCCAGCAGTAGCGGCCAAACGTGTCAATCAGGCTGCCGGCGAGGATCTCATACTCACTTCGGCCAACAATCTCTACGAGGGCGTCACACAGGCCGAGGTAGAGGCTTACTATGACTCTCTGAAAGACCCCAATGACAGCACACCGATTTCTTATGGTCTCAACTCGCGCCTTGTCAAAAAAGACGGTAAAGTGACCGAGCAGGTGTACAAGCTCGACGGACTCTACGGCGATGCCATCGCTCATATCGTGGACAATCTCACTAAGGCAATGGCATATGCCGAAAGCGATGCGCAGCGTCTTGTCATCGCACGTCTGATCGACTTCTATACCACGGGCGACCTGGCCACATTTGATGATTACTCTATCCGCTGGACCGAAGATACGGCTTCGCAGGTGGACTTCATCAACGGTTTCATCGAAAGCTACGGTGACCCCCTGGGCATGACCGGCTCATGGGAGTCGATCGTCAACTTCAAGAATATCCCTGCCAGCGCACGTACGGAGACAATCTCGTCGAACGCGCAGTGGTTTGAAAACAACTCGCCCGTCGACCCGCGTTTCCGCAAGGAAAATGTCAAGGGTGTATCGGCTAAGGTAATCACAGCAGCCATACTCGCCGGCGACTCCTATCCCTCGACCCCGATAGGTATCAATCTCCCGAATGCCAACTGGATACGTGCCGCACATGGCTCGAAATCCGTGACACTCGAAAATATCACCGAGGCTTACGACGAGGCTTCGCATGGCAATGGCTTCAACGAGGAGTTTGTGATCGACAAGGCCACTTCTGACCTGCTTGACGATTACCTCTTCATCACCGACAACCTCCACACCGACCTCCACGAGTGTCTCGGCCATGCTTCGGGACGCCTGCTGCCCGGTGTCGACCCCGACGCTCTCAAGGCCCACGGCTCTACGCTTGAGGAAGCACGCGCCGACCTCTTCGCCCTCTATTATCTGGCTGATCCCAAGCTCCTGGAACTTGGTCTGCTCGACAATCCCGACGCTTACAAGGCCGAATACTATAAATATATGCTCAATGGCCTCATGACACAGCTCATGCGTATCGAACCGGGCAAGGATATCGAGGAAGCCCACATGCGCAACCGTCAGCTCATCGCTAAATGGGCGTTCGAACACGGTAAGAAAGACAAAGTAGTGGAACTCGTGCGCCGCGGTGGCAAGACGTTTGTAAAAATCAACGACTACCGTGCGCTGCGTGACCTCTTCGGGCAGCTGCTCGCCGAAGTGCAGCGCATCAAGAGTGAAGGCGACTACGCAGCCGGTGCCGAACTGGTAGAGAAATACGGTGTGAAAGTCGACCGTAAGCTGCATCGCGAGGTGCTCGACCGCTATGCCAAGCTCAATATCGCTCCCTACCGCGGTTTTGTCAATCCGGTATATGAAGCTACTTTTGACGACAACGGCGTGATCACCGATGTGCGTATCACTTACGGCGAAGACTATATCCCGCAGATGCTCCGCTACAGCTCCGACTATGCCGGCTTGAAAAAGTAAGACTTTTCGCTGACCCCATTGCGGGCGACGTCCTCGGTAAGCGGGGATGTCGCCCGTTTTTTTGCTTTGGCACGGATTTTGCAAAACTAAATGCTGATTTTAATTGTTGGAAATAGAAATAATATGATAAATCTCTTAATTCATCAATATGAATTTCAATAATTTCACCATTAAGTCGCAGGAAGCCATCCAGAAGGCTGTCGAGTTGACCAAAGGTGCCGGATCCCAGTCGATCGAGCCGGTGGCTTTGCTCAAGGCTGTTATCGAAGAAGGTGACTCTCTCGTCAAATTTATTTTCCAGAAAATAGGTGCCAATCTGGCAAGCGTGACCGCTCAGATCGACCGCGAGATCGGCGCGCTCCCGAAAGTAAGCGGCGGAGAGCCGTATCTCAGCCGTCAGTCGAATGATGTATTGCAGAAAGCGCTTGACATCGCCAAGAAACAAGGTGACGAATACGTCACTCTGGAGGCGTTGCTCATGGCTCTCTTTGATGTGAACTCGTCGGCCTCGACTATCCTTAAAAATGCAGG
>CANSGE010000063.1 GCA_947646295.1 uncultured Bacteroidales bacterium | reverse complement strand
TCTGCGCGCCTTAGGTGCCGGACGCGGCTTCGTGCGCTCGATATTCATGTGGCAGGGCGCTATCATCACCCTGGCCGGCGGACTTGCAGGCTGTCTGCTCGGACTCGCTCTCGCCCTCGCGCAACAATACGGCCGCTTCATCAAGCTAAACGGCGATCCCTCGAAACTTACAATCGACGTCTATCCCGTACACGTGGAAGCGATGGATATCCTGGCCGTCATGAGCATCATAGCCGTGGTAGCGGCGCTCGCTTCACAGACTACGCGTCTCTTCACGCGCCGCATCACCTGATTTTTTTTTGCAAAATCAATCATTACATTTTATCTATTCCAAAAAATATGTCTACCAATCCGGAATTTTATCACCATCCACAGCCCTTCCCGCTCGAGCGCGGAGACACTCTGCGGGATCTGACCATAGCCTATCATACCTATGGACGGCTCAATGAGCGCCGCGACAATGTCGTGTGGGTGTGCCACGCCCTGACGGCCAACAGCGATGTGGCCGACTGGTGGCCCCACACCGTCGAGGCAGGGCGCTTTCTCGATCCGGAGCGTTACTTCGTGGTGTGCGCCAATATCCTCGGCTCGCATTACGGCACCACAGGTCCGCTTTCGGTCAACCCCGACACCGGAGAGCCCTATTACGCCGATTTCCCGGCACTTACCATCCGCGACATGGCCCGTGCGCACTCCCTGCTGGCCGATGCACTCGGCATCGGCGGCATACACGCCCTCGTGGGCAGCTCCGTAGGCGGATTCCAGGCTCTCGAATGGATCTGCGCCGAGCCCGCGCGCTTCGGACGCCTCATACTCATCGCCACCGACGCCAAAGCATCACCCTGGACCATCGCCATCGACGAGACCCAGCGCATGGCCATCAAGGCCGACCCAACCTACGGCGAGCCGCGCCCCGACGCCGCACGCGACGGACTGGCCGCCGCACGCGCCATCGGCCTGCTCACCTACCGCGGCCCTGAAGGCTACAATGCAAGCCAGCAAGACCATCCGGAAGCTCACTTCACCGAGCCCCACCGCGCCTGCACCTACCAGCAGTATCAGGGCGAGAAACTCTGCCGCCGCTACAACGCCTACTCTTACCTCACGATACTCGACGCCTTCGACACCCACGACGTGGGCCGCGGCCGCGGCGGCATGCGCAGGGCATTGGCTGCTATATCATGCCCCACGGTGGTGGTAGGTATCACCACCGACATCATCTTCACCCCTGCCGAAATGCGCCGGCTCACAGCCGACATCCCCGGTGCCGTCTACCGCGAGATCGAATCAGCATTCGGCCACGACGGCTTCCTGGTCGAACACGACCGACTCAACAACATTTTACTCCCTTTCATGACCCTATGAGCAAATCAGATAAAAAAATCCGCATAGGACTCTTCGGCCTCGGTGTCGTAGGCAGCGGTATAGTCAACATCATCAGCCGTGCGCGCAACGCCCACGCCGAAATCCGTCGTATATGTGTGCGCGACCTCACCCGAAAGCGCGCCGTGGAAGTCGATCCGGCCATCCTCACCGACAAAGCCGACGACATCTTCAATGACCCCGAAATCAATCTCATCGTCGAAGTGGTGAGCGATGCCGAAGCCTCATGGCAGATAGTGAGCCGCGCGCTCCGCGCGGGCATACCGGTGGTATCCGGCAGCAAAGCCATGATAGCACGCCATCTGCCCGAACTCATCGACCTGCAACGCCGCTATGGCACAGCCCTGCTCTACGACGCTTCGGCCTGCGGCTCCATCCCTGTGATACGAAATCTTGAAGAGTACTACGACAATGACCTGCTGCTCGAGGTCAAAGGCATCCTCAACGGATCGTCAAACTACATCCTGTCGCGGATATTCGACCACGGTGAGGAATATGCATCGGCGCTTAGCCGCGCCCAGCAGCTCGGATTTGCCGAAGCCGACCCCACTTTCGACATCGAAGGCTACGACTCGCTCTTCAAGCTGGTCATCATCACCGTCCACGCCCTCGGCGTATACGTCGACCCCGACAATATCTTCACTTACGGCATCTCCACGCTACACGACTCCGACATACGCTATGCCCGCGAAAAAGGTGTCAAGATCAAACTCGTGGCGCAGGTCGTGAAAGTGGCGCCCGACCGCTTCACAATCTTCGTGATGCCCGAATTTGTCACTCCCAACAAATACATCTACAGCGTCGACGATGAATACAACGGCGTGGTGATCCGCGGCGAATGTTACGACCGCCAGTTCATGTTCGGAAAGGGAGCCGGCAGTCTTCCCACTGCATCATCCATCCTGAGTGACGTGATGGCGCGCCTCCATGACTACAGCTACGAATACAAAAAGATGAATTTCGACGGGCGTCCGGTCTACACCACAGATGTGCGCCTGCGGGTCTACGTGCGCTACGGTGCCACTACCGCCGTGCGCGAGCTGCCATGGATCGAAATCCGCGAGCAATACTTCTCGGCAGCCGGCAGCAACTATCTCATAGGCGATATCCTGCTGAGCGACCTCATCGCCGCGCGCGCGCTGCTCTCGGCCCCCGACATATTCCTGGCCCACATCCCCCTCTTTTTCACCGACCGTGACAATTAGCCAGGACTCAAGAGTATTTATGCGTGAGATGTTCTATCACAAGGTTTATCACAGGCGCATGAACATCTCTATAAAATACTCTTGCAAAAGTCTGAAATCCCTCGGGTCCGACGACAATATCCTTTGAGCGCACACAAGCTTCCTCAAGTTTGGGACGATTGCGTTGATAAAAATATTCAAAAAGATTCCATCTGTATCTTTCCGAAGCCAGATGTGCATGTCTTGTATCCAAGGGATCGGTCGAACAGATAAATGAAAATACCGTATTGGGGTATAGTAGAAACTGACTCCATAGCCATCGGCACATTTCAAAAAAAGCATGCAAATGCAATGGCGCACATAGGTTGAGCTTTTCTATACTTATATCGGCTATATTAAGACCGGCAAATTCAGTTGGAATATTGAATGTGTCGGTCTTATCATTTTCCTCATAAAATGAAAGGACAACCACTAAATGATTGCCCTCATTATCAGGTATTAAAGTTTCAATTGTTTCCATTAGCCATTGATAAGTCTACGATATTTGTCGCAAGCTTCTTTCAAGAGTATCCTCTTACGGTCCTGAGCCTTTTCTATGAAAGCGACTAATTCCTTCGAAGGACGCGGAATGTTGATTGTTGAGGTCGATTCCATAACTTTTGCATTAAAAATTAATTTATAACTCTGCGAATTTACGATATTTATTGCTGATATCCAAATTTTTTCAAAACCAATAAGCTTTATCAATAATTAGTAACGTTTCGAGATTTATATTAGTTGAGCGATTTTAGGCTTTAAAATTTGCAAATACAAAAAGAAAGCCTATCTTTGCGCTGCAAATCTATACTTTGAAGTTTTTGAGAATCCGGCAGGACTCTGCAAAAGACACATTTAAAAAACTTAACAAACTATGTTACAAAAAGCCAATGTGAAGCAGCTCGATAAAGTGGTGGTGCGCTTTTCGGGTGACTCCGGCGACGGCATGCAGCTGGCCGGCAACATCTTCACTAATGTTTCGGCCGGCGTAGGCAATCAAGTCTCCACCTTCCCCGACTATCCCGCTGAAATCCGCGCCCCGCAAGGCTCGCTGGGCGGCGTTTCCGGTTTCCAGGTGAGCGTCGGTACCGGCGTACACACTCCGGGCGACCAATGCGATGTGCTTATCGCCATGAACGCCGCCGCGCTCAAGCAAAATCACAAGTTTGTGAAAGATGGAGGGGTGATCATCGTCGACAGTGACTCGTTCAAGGAAGCTGACCTCAAGAAGGCTCTCTATGCTACCGATGAGCCTTACAAGGAGCTGGGTATCAAAGCTCAGATCGTAGAGGTGCCCGTGACTTCCATGACCAAAGCCGCCCTCGCCGAATCGGGCCTCGACGCGAAAAGCGTGCTCAAATGCCGCAATATCTTCGCGCTCGGTCTCGTATGCTGGCTTTTTGACCGCCCGCTGGAAAGCGCCCTGCATCATCTCGCAAAGAAATTCGCTAAAAAGCCTGCTGTATACGAGGCAAATGCCAAAGTGATACAGGCCGGCTACGACTACGGACACAATATCCACGCGTCGGTATCGACCTATCGTATTGAGACCGACGAACCCAAGCCCGGCATCTATACCGACGTCAACGGCAATACAGCCACAGCATGGGGCCTGATAATGGCCTCCGAGAAGGCCGGGCGTCCGCTCTTCCTGGGCTCGTACCCCATCACTCCGGCCACCGACATCCTGCATGAGCTTGCCAAACGCAAGGATTTAGGTGTCAAGGCCATACAGATGGAAGACGAAATCGCCGGCGTATGCTCGGCCATAGGCGCTTCCTTTGCCGGCAATCTCGCTGTGACATCCACCTCGGGTCCCGGCCTCGCACTCAAGAGCGAGGGTATCGGCCTGGCCGTGATGGCTGAGCTGCCTCTTGTGGTAATCGACGTACAGCGTGGCGGCCCCTCCACAGGCCTCCCCACAAAGACCGAACAGACCGACCTCTTCCAGGCACTCTATGGCCGCAACGGCGAATCTCCGCTCGCCGTAGTGGCAGCCGCCACACCCACCGACTGCTTCACCATGGCATTCGAGGCTGCCCGCATAGCCATCGAACATATGACTCCCGTCATCCTGCTCACCGACGCCTTCATAGGCAATGGCTCGAGCGCATGGCGCGTGCCCGAGGCCGACGAATACCCCGAAATCAAGGTACGCCGCGTCACCCCCGAAATGGTGGCCGAAGGATGGTCGCCCTACATGCGCGACGCCGAATCGAAAGCCCGCTCATGGGCCTTCCCCGGCACTGAAGGCGCCATGCACCGCCTCGGCGGCCTCGAAAAGGATGTACGCACCGGAGCGATCAGCACCGATCCCGAGAACCATGAGAAGATGGTGAATATCCGTCGCGAGAAAATCGCCCGCATCGCCGATGATATCCCCGCACTCGAAGTGATGGGCAATCCCGACGCCGACACACTGCTCATCGGCTGGGGCGGCACATTCGGCCACCTGATGACAGCCACCGACGAGCTCAACGCCGAAGGCATCCCCACGGCATTCGCCCACTTCCGCTACATCAACCCGCTGCCTGCCAACGCCCTCGACACCATCCGCCGCTACAAGCGCGTGATAGTGGCCGAGCTCAATACGGGCATGTTCGCCGATTTCCTCCAGAGCAAGCTCCCCGGCACGGAAATCCTGCGCATCAATAAGGTACAAGGCCAACCCTTCCGCGTGGCCGAAGTTGTGGAAGGCGTCAAGAACTTCATCAAATAAAAAGCCATGGAATCACAAGCATATATCCCTGCCAATTATAAAAGCGACCAGGCCGTGCGCTGGTGTCCCGGCTGCGGCGACCACGCTATCCTCAATACTCTCCACAAGGCCATGGCTGCCCTGGGCGTGCCTCCGCACATGACGGCCGTCATCTCAGGCATCGGCTGTTCGTCACGCCTGCCCTATTACATGAATACCTACGGCTTCCACACCATCCACGGACGTGCGGCAGCCATCGCCACCGGCTTCAAAGTGGCCAATCCCGAGATGACCGTCTGGCAGATATCAGGCGACGGCGACGGACTCGCCATCGGCGGCAATCATTTCATACATGCCGTGCGCCGCAACGTCGACATCAACATGATACTTTTCAACAACAAAATCTACGGTCTCACAAAAGGACAGTATTCGCCCACATCCGACCGCGGTTTTGTGTCGAAATCATCGCCCTACGGCACCACGGAAGATCCCTTCATCCCGGCTGAGCTCGTCTTTGGCGCACGCGGCAATTTCTTTGCCCGTTCCATCGACGTAGAACTGGCCACTTCGCAGGAAGTACTCGAAGCGGCCGCCCGCCACAAAGGCACATCTGTGACGGAAATCCTGCAGAATTGCGTGATTTTCAACAACGGTATCCACAATCCTATCACCGACAAGGCCGTGCGCGCCGAGCGCACAATACATCTGCGCCACGGCGAGAAGATGCTCTTCGGCAAGGACAATGAGCGCGGCCTCGTGCGCGACGGCTTCCTGCTGAAAGCCGTCACCGTAGGTCAGGATGGCTATACCATCGACGATGTGCTCACCCACGACGCCCACTGCCAGAGCAATTTCCTGCACCAGCAGCTGGCTATGATGGACGGCCACGAGCTGCCTCTCGCTCTCGGTGTGATACGCGACGTAGAGGCTCCCACCTACGACGCAGCCGTCAGTGAGCAAGTGGCCGAAGTGCGCGCCCGCAAGGGCTTCAGCTCGCTCCGCGACATGATACTCGCCGGCGATACCTGGACAGTAGAATAATTTCTCCCCCCACACACGATTTATCAAGGCCCGCGCATCAGATGCACGGGCCTTTTTTATCTTATATAATGAAAAGATTTATTGGTCGGTCTCGCGGTAAAGGCGCCCTCCCGGGATGATTTTTTCGGTATCGGGATTGTATTTCAGCCCCAGACTGAGGCTGAATCCGGCGGCGAGTAGCTGGCGGGCCTGCTCCGGCTTGCCGCGGAATCCATGAATGATCCATTCCTGCCGTGGACGCAGCCTACGGCGCGATGCGAGCAGCTCATCAAAGGCTTTGACGCAGTGGATGATCAGCGGCTTGCCCAATCGCTCGGCCAGACGCGCCTGCAGCTCGAATACGGCACGCTGGCGCGACATATCGCCCCCGCGCAGCCGGTCGTAGCCGCACTCACCGATGGCCACTACCTGCGGCAGGGCCGCCTGGCGGCAGAGCTCCACCAAGGTGCGCAGGCGCAGTGGCTCAGATGTATCCCAGGGGTGTATCCCCACGCTGTAGGTACCTCCCTGCTCGACCGTATCGCCGGGGCGGATGGATACGACCGTATCGCCCCGGAGCGCCAGCGAGGGCTCGTGGGCATGGATATTCGCGAAACGGTGCATATCTGTCATGGCACGGGATCATATCCGCTGCCTCCCCAGGGATGGCAGCGCGAGAGACGTTTGAGTGTGAGCCATAGACCCTTGACGGGACCATGGCGCCGCAATGCTTCGAGCGCATAGGCGCTGCATGTGGGTGTGAAGCGGCACGAGGGGGGCAACATCGGGGAGATGCAAGCACGATAGAAATATATCGGCAGGGATAGCAAAAATACGAAAATACGCCTCATGCAGCAATATGTATTACGCCTCGACGGCTGTGGCAGCTACTTTGGCAAGGAGCTTGCGCACGGCGGCATCTACCGTGGCGAAGGGAACAAGCTTGTCGGCCACGTATACAAATGCGAGATCAAATCTGGCAGCCTGCGGCATGGGGAAATCGGGGCGGGCCAGACGGTAGGCCTCACGGATACGGCGGCGCATCGCCACACGGTCGACGGCGTGGCGGAGGCGTTTCTTGGGTACAGAAATCAAAAAGGCTACGGGGGCGTCGGATGAGCGGCGCGGATTTTGGCGCCATACCACCCGCAAGGGATACGCCAGGGAGGAAATAGCACCGCCGCCGCGGCTAAAGAGTTGGTCAATAGCGACGGCGGAGCATAATTTTTCCTTTTTATACAGGCGCAGGCCTTTCATGTATGTATTTATTGAGCGGCTACGTTGACGTTTTTTAGCTGATCGGGGCAATTCTCTGCCAGGAAATTGTCGATAGCCGATGTCATCGAAGGAGCTTTTGGTGAAGGTGCTTCGATGTCGACACGCAGTCCGGCATCCTTGGCGGCCTTGGTGGTGGTGGGGCCGAATGTTGCGATGGCGATCTCACCCTGATTGAAGTCGGGGAAGTTGCGTTTGAGCGACTCGATACCCTGCGGGCTGAAGAACACAAGCATGTCGTAATCGAAGGGCTCATCGGGTGCGAAGTCATTGCTGACGGTGCGGTACATCACGGCACGGTCAAAATTGACTTTGCTCTGTGCGAGCAGATCGGCATCGGCGCCATTGTTGACGTCGCTTACGGCGAGCAGATAGCGGTCTGTCTTGTGTTTTTGCATAGCAGGGATAAGATCGGCGAGCTTGCCGGTCTTGGATGCAAAGATCTTGCGCTTGCGATAGATAATGTATTTCTGAAGATAATTGGCGATGGACTCCGATGTGCAGAAATATTTCTGGGTGTCGGGAATCGAAACTCGCATTTCTTCGGCCAGGCGGAAGAAGTGGTCGATAGCTGTTTTGGCGGTGAAAATAATAGCCGTATGTTCGGGTATCGATACCTTCTGAGCGCGGAAATCCTTAGCCGACAGACCTTCCACCTTGATAAAAGGACGGAACACCATCTCGACGCCGTATTTCTCGGCGATCTCGAAATAGGGCGACTTCTCAGAGGTCGGTTTCGGCTGGGAAACTAAGATTTTGTTTACTTTCACTACTGATTGTTTTAGCTGCTATGGCAATAGAGCGGCCTCAGCGGTTCACCAAAGCTCGTTCATTACCAAAAAATATGTGCAATTATATATTAAAATCACAGGAATGATTTCAAGGGTGCAAAGGTACAAAATAAAATACAGCAAAGAGCCAATTTTATCATAAAAAATTCTAAAACCCTTAATAATAAAGAGCAAACGTGCTATCAGATACAGTGCTGCGGCTACTAAAACGACAATGTATGTGATGGTGGGATAGAATATCGCGAGGGCTGCCGGCACGATGAGGGCGAGGCCAAGCACGGCCTGCGATGCGTTGAATCCGCGGAGCCACTGGCGCCTCCGCGCCTTGTCGGTGAAGGTATAGCCCACAAGGCTGTATGCGCAGAGCTGAAAGATGTAATACAGGCCGCACACTCCGATTGACAGCCCGACGCCAAGTGCGGTCATGGGATGATGCACCGGGGGCAGCGCACGGCATATGGCCGCGCAGAGCAGTATGCCGGTGCATATGACGCACTGCAGGATGAGCAGGATGAGCACGCGGGTATCAGATGCGGGATGCTCGTCGAACACATTGTCACGGCCGGGGCGTACTTTCCACAGCTCGGCGCCGTAGTGCTTGACCACGCGGCCGAAATTGCGGAAATTGAATGTCATCACCACTACCATCACCGCCAGGATGAAAAGGAATGTCGAGCGATTGCCCGCCTGCACGATACGCTCCTGTGGCTCCATGCCGTCGTGCCAGTCGGGCTGCTCCTGGGCAGCTGTGGTATCTGCGGGAGCGATCGGCACGAAAGCCTGCAGGCGTGCCGTATCGAGCCGTGCATCGAAGGGCGGCACGGAGTCGACCGGCAGATACGGGATGTCGTACGAGGTGTCGGGCGGGGCGATGTAGCGGGCTGTGATAGAGTCGGGCATCAGAATTTGGGACGTAGCGAGAGCGGTTGATCAGATGGACGGGTGGCAAGACGCACGGCTTCCTCAGGTGAGGAGGTTACGTCCCAGAGGCGCCGGTGGTCGGCGGGCATGAAGCCTGCACTGACAGCTGCATCGAGCTGGGCGAGCAAGGGGTCGTAATATCCGCCGAGATTCATTATCACGATATTGCCTGCATACAGGCCGAGCTGGCGCCAGGTGATTATCTCGGTAAGCTCCTCGAAGGTACCTATGCCACCGGGCAGAGCGATGACCCCGCAGGCGTGGGCAGCCATGTTGCGCTTGCGCTCGTGCATGTCGGCGGTGACGACTGTGTATGTTGTGTCGGGGTCATTCCATCCGCGCTCCACCATGAAGCCGGGGATGAGTGCCACGGTATGGCCGCCGGCGCGCCGGCAGGCATCGGCCACGGCGTGCATCAGCCCCATGCGGCCGCCACCATATATGAGGTGATGGCCCGAGCGGGCGATTTCAGCGCCGACCGAGGCCGCACATTCTTTGTAGACAGGCGAATTTCCCGCGGACGAACCGCAATAAACCGTTACGCCGGGAGCTTGCAGAGGATATTCCATGGATGAGTGCGTTTTCTGCGCAAAATTACGCAAAAATCCCAAGCTTGCAAAATATGCGGGCCGGTGCTTTTATTTTACGTGGAGAAAGATTAACTTTGCCGTAGAATATTCAATTAGTTCATACAATCGCATAATTATGGCTACCAAACCCTTCAAATACCAGGAGATGTTCCCCCTCGGGCCGGACACTACTGAGTATTACCACCTGACATCTGAATACGTAAAAGTAGAAAACTGGGGCGGCCACGAATTTCTCGTGGTAGACCCTCAGGCGCTTACGGTGCTGGCTCGCCAGTGCACGCATGACAATGCCTTCATGCTGCGCCGCGAGCACAACGCGATGGTCGCAAAAATCCTCCACGATCCCGAGGCGAGCGAAAACGACAAGTTTGTAGCTCTGACCATGCTGCGCAATGCCGATGTAGCTGCCAAAGGTCAGCTCCCCTTCTGCCAGGACACCGGTACAGCAATCGTGCATGGCGAAAAAGGCCAGCTCGTATATACCGGCTGCGATGATGCCGAACGCATCTCCGAAGGCGTATACCAGACATATACCACCGACAACCTCCGCTACAGCCAGAATGCACCTCTGACGATGTACGACGAAGTGAACACCGGCTGCAACCTGCCCGCACAGATCGACATCCATGCCGGCGAAGGCGATGAATATCACTTCCTCTTCGTGGCCAAAGGCGGCGGCTCGGCCAACAAGACATATCTCTATCAGGAGACAAAGGCTCTGCTCAATCCCGAGAAACTCATCCCCTTCCTGGTGGAGAAGATGAAATCTCTCGGCACAGCTGCCTGCCCTCCCTACCACATCGCATTTGTGATCGGCGGCACATCGGCTGAGAAAAATCTCGAGACTGTCAAGAAAGCATCTGTGAAATATTACGACAATCTCCCCACCCAGGGCAATGAGCTCGGCCACGCTTTCCGCGATGTAGAGCTTGAAGCTATCCTGAAGAAGGAAGCCGAACGCCTGGGCCTTGGCGCACAGTTCGGCGGCAAATATTTCGCACATGATATCCGTGTGATCCGCCTGCCGCGCCACGGCGCATCCTGCCCCGTGGGCCTTGGCGTGAGCTGCTCGGCCGACCGCAATATCAAGGCTAAAATCAACCGCGAGGGTCTCTGGATCGAAAAACTGGACTCAAATCCCGCAGAACTCATCCCCGAAGAATACCGCAAGCCGGGCGAAGGCAACGCCGTGAAGATCGACCTCAACCGTCCGATGGCTGAAGTACTCGCCGAGCTGAGCAAGTATCCCGTATCGACACGTCTGTCGCTCAACGGTACCATCATCGTGGGCCGCGACATCGCTCATGCCAAGATCAAGGAGCGTCTCGACCGCGGCGAGGAAATGCCTCAGTATCTCAAGGATCACCCCATCTATTACGCCGGCCCTGCCAAGACTCCGGCCGGTATGCCCTCAGGCTCGTTCGGCCCCACTACGGCGGGACGTATGGACTCGTATGTCGACCAGTTCCAGGCTGCCGGCGGCTCGATGATCATGATCGCCAAGGGCAACCGCTCCAAGCAGGTGACCGATGCCTGCCACAAGCACGGCGGCTTCTATCTGGGCTCTATCGGCGGTCCGGCTGCTGTATTGGCTCAGAACTCGATCAAGAAAGTCGAGCTGCTCGAATATCCCGAGCTCGGCATGGAGGCTATCTGGAAGATCGAGGTCGAAGATTTCCCCGCATTCATCCTTGTAGACGACAAGGGCAACGATTTCTTCACTGAAATCTCGGCCAA
>CANSGE010000062.1 GCA_947646295.1 uncultured Bacteroidales bacterium | reverse complement strand
TTCGAGCTGGAAGCGTTCGGGGAGGTTGTAGTCGACCTGTATTGTGCCGAGCTGCCAACGACGTCCGATGGCGTCTTTTACCATAAAGTCGAGTTTCGGGCCGTAGAATGCGGCTTCGCCGAGCTCAGTACGGGCTTTGAGACCTTTTTCCTCGCAAGCTTCGATGATAGCCTGCTCGGCAAGATGCCAGTTTTCGTCGGAACCGATGTATTTTTCCTTGTTGTTGGGGTCGCGGAGCGAAATCTGAGCCTCGAAATTGTCAAATTTGAGAGCCTTGAAGATATAGAAAATGATATCCATAACTTTGAGGAACTCAGCTTTGATCTGGTCGGGGGCGCAGTAGATGTGAGCGTCGTCCTGCGTAAAGCCGCGGACGCGTGTAAGTCCGTGGAGCTCGCCGCTCTGTTCGTAGCGGTAAACGGTGCCGAATTCGGCGAGACGGAGGGGGAGGTCACGGTAAGAACGCGGGAGGGCACGGAAGATCTCGCAGTGATGGGGGCAGTTCATGGGCTTGAGGAGGTACTCTTCGCCTTCCTGCGGGGTGTGGATGGGCTGGAATGAATCTTTGCCGTATTTAGCATAGTGGCCTGAGGTCACATAAAGATTCTTGTTGCCGATATGGGGGGTGATCACCTGGAGGTAACCGTATTTTTTCTGAATTTTGCGAAGGAACTGCTCAAGACGGTCGCGGAGCGCGGCGCCTTTGGGGAGCCAAAGGGGAAGGCCTGCGCCGACGTTGGTCGAGAAGGCAAAGAGCTCCATTTCCTTGCCGAGCTTGCGGTGGTCGCGTTTCTTGGCTTCTTCGAGCAGGGCGACGTATTCGTCGAGCATTTTCTTCTTGGGGAAGGATACGCCGTAAACGCGCACGAGCTGATTGCGCTTTTCGTCGCCGCGCCAATATGCTCCGGCGAGCGACATAATCTTGACAGCCTTGATGGGGGCAGTGGTGGGGATATGCGGGCCGCGGCAGAGGTCGGTGAATGCGCCTTGCGTATAAGTAGTGATATGGCCATCCTCGAGTTCGGAGATAAGCTCGCACTTGTAGGTTTCGTTTCGGTCGCCGAACATCTTGAGGGCATCGGCCTTTGAAATGTCGGCGCGTTTGATTTCCTCTTTGCGCTGGGCGAGCTCGAGCATTTTCTTTTCAATAGCGGGGAAGTCGGCGTCGGTGATATTGTGCCCGTTGGTGTCGATATCGTAGTAGAAGCCGTTTTCGATGGCGGGGCCGATACCGAATTTGACGCCCGGGTAAAGCTCCTGAAGCGCTTCAGCGAGCAAGTGAGCGGAAGAGTGCCAGAAGGCGTGTTTGCCTTCGGGGTCGTCCCACTTGAAAAGCTGCAGGGTGGCGTCTTCGGCAATGGGGCGTGTGAGGTCCCATTCCTGACCATTTACGGCAGCTGCCAGAACATCCTGAGCCAAACGGGGGCTGATGGACTCAGCTATCTGAAGCGGGGTGGTGCCGGCTTCAAACTGTTTGATGCTATTATCGGGAAATGTAATGTTTATCATTGTTATACGCTATTAATGAGCAGGTTGCGGGATTGCTCCCGACAGCCGGCTAAAAACTTTGGCAAAGATAGTGTTTTTTTTTGAAATTGCCAAGTGTTTGAAGCATGTACATATGAAAAAAACGGAAGAATGTGTGTGACATTCTCCCGTAAAGTGTATATGATAAAAATCAGCGTGCGGCAAATGCTGAAGCCATGGCTACCTGCTGATAAGCGTAGAGGCCGGCATCAGAAAGCTCGACGGTCATGAAGTTTCCGTCGGGGCACGGTACGCTTACGTGTGTATCGTCGACGAATGTGAAGATGGTCTGTTCGGTGCCGTCGGGGAGTTTTGCTGACCATGAATTGTCGTCGGAGTGGAAGTCGAGGCGCACTACAGAGCCGTCGGTTTCGGATTTGATGGTGTAGCCCTTGCCGTCGCAGTTTACGAGGTAGCGGCCGTCCTTTCCTTCGATGACTTTAGTGCCTTTGGCTACAGGATTTTCACCTGACCAGAATTCGATGCTGTTGAGCACGAGCACGTCGGCCAAGGCAGATACTTCGTAGACGGGGAGAATCCAGAAGGCGAAGAATACGAGCTCGTTGACAAACTTCGAGCCGATCTGGCGGTTCCAGCCGAGGAGCTTGTTGGTGAGAGTGAAGCTGCCGATGCAGGATGTGAACATGGTGGAGCCGATGAGGGCGCACACAACAGCTGCGGTAAGATACGATTTGCGCATGGTGGGTGATGTTAGTATAGGATTAAAAATTAATATTCGAATGTGCCGAAGGGCGATTTGATGATGAGTTTATTGGCGGGTGCATCCTCGACGTGGCCGATGACCTTGGCCGGGATGCCGAATGACTGCGCGACCTCGATGACCACAGGGGCAAATTCGGCAGGGAGATAGAACTCGAAACGGTGTCCCATATTGAAGACTTTGTACATTTCGCGCCAGTCGGTGCCTGATTGCTGCTGTATGAGAGTGAAAAGTACTCCGGGGTCGAACATGTCGTCTTTGATAACAAGCTTGTCGGTGACAAAGTTCATGATCTTCGTCTGGGCGCCTCCGGAGCAGTGTATCATGCCATGCACGTGTGGGCGTATGCGGTTGAGTATCTCCTTGACTACCGGGGCGTAAGTGCGGGTAGGGGAGAGCACGAGGCGTCCGGCGTCGATGGGGGAGCCGTCGACGGTGTCAGTGAGGTAACATCCGCCGGAATATGTGACTTCGGAGGGTATGGCGTGGTCGAAGGTCTCGGGGTATTTTTCGGCGACTTTTTTTGAGAATACGTCATGCCGGGCGGAGGTAAGGCCATTGGAGCCCATGCCACCGTTGAATTTCGTCTCATACGTAGCTTGTCCGTATGACTGGAGGCCTACGATGACATCGCCAGCGGCTATGCGCGAATTGTCGATGACCTGATCGCGACGCATACGGCATGTGACGGTGGAATCGACGATGATGGTGCGCACGAGGTCGCCTACGTCGGCAGTCTCGCCTCCGGTGCTGTAAGCCGATATGCCATGGGCGCGGAGATCGGCCAGAAGCTCTTCGGTGCCATTGATTATGGCTGCGATGACATCGCCTGAAATGAGATTCTTGTTGCGTCCGATAGTCGACGAAACGAGAATATTATCGGTGGCCCCCACGCAAAGGAGGTCGTCGATATTCATGATGAGCGCATCCTGTGCGATGTCTTTCCATACGGAAAGGTCGCCGGTCTCTTTCCAGTAAGCATAGGCGAGAGACGACTTGGTGCCTGCGCCATCGGCGTGCATGATATTGCAATATTCGGGATCACCGGCGAGGATGTCGGGGATGATTTTGCAAAACGCACCGGGGAAAATGCCCTTGTCGACGTTTTTGATTGCGGCGTGCACATCTTCTTTCGATGCTGATACGCCTCTCAATTTGTAGCGGCTGTCGGCTTGATCTGACATACGTAAAATATTTTATTTAAGACGATTGATATTTTCTTTTGATCCGGCTACCCAAAGGATGTCGCCGGCGAGGAATTTGAGATTGGGGTCGGAGTCGATGAAAGTGCCGTTGCGGTTGACTGCCACGACGAGCACGTCATATTTGTCTCTCAGGGAAGCGGAGGAGGGAGTGGCGTTGATGAGGGGCGAATTGAACGACAGCAGTATTGATGAAAGCTGCATTTCGGAGGGGGCCGACTGTTCGAGCTGGCGCTCGCTTTCGATAAGGCGTGCGATGGTGGCGATATTTTCGTCGTTGGCGATCACGCCGAGCACATCTCCCGGAAAAATACGTTCGCGACCGTTGGGGATCGGTATGGTCTGGTATCCGCGGTTGATCGACACGACATTTGCATGGAATTCCCTGCGAAGGTTTGAGTCCATGAGGCGCTGGCCTACGAAAGGACATCCGGAGCCTACGCGCAGATATGCCAGATGAAGGTCGCCGGCGATATGATTGTTTTTGCCGGAGCGGCGGAGTTCGCGTTCGTTGAGATTGTCCATGAATTTATCCTCGATGCGCTTCATGTTGGCACTGAGGCGGCGGTAGAAGAGCATGACGATCAATATCACGATGGCGACGGCCACATATAATCCGATGCGGGCCGAATATACGCGACCGACTACGCTGATGATGAAGCCGAGGGCTATAAGCGAGCGGAAAATTGTAAATACGAGCCGGGGTATTCCATGTGCTGACACGGCATTTTCGTCGCGGCTTTCTGTGAGAGGAGTGATGAGGGCGATGAGGAATGGCGACATTATTATTAATGTGGCGATGACGGTGATGAATCCGCCCCAGTGCGGCAGCAGCTCAGAAAGATACGGCTGGACGTACACAAACATGATGATGTTGACGGCCAGAAGTATGATGGAATATATGATGGTGGGCCAGATGTATTTGCTTATGACGGATTTCCATACGCCGCCGGATGCTTTCTCAGCTTCGCCCTGCTCATGATAACGGTTGATGAGGAAGTTGAGCCTGCCGGGGAGGTGCTGCTCGATGAAGTCGTAAGTGGGGATGGAGAGCTTGATGAAATACGGGGTGGTGAAGGTGGTGATGACGGAGACGGCCACTACGATAGGGTAAAGAGTGGGGTTGAGCACATTGAGGCTCATGCCGAGTGAGGCGATGATGAAGGCAAATTCGCCGATCTGGGTGAGGGAAAAGCCAGATTGGATGGCAACCTTGAGAGTCTGGCCGGTCACCAGCATGCCTATGGTGCCGAATACGATCATGCCGACGATGACGACGAGTGAGAGAATCACTATCGGGAGCCAGTATTGGATGAGGATATCGGGCTGTACCATCATGCCCACGGATATGAAGAAGACGGCTCCGAAAAGGTCTTTGACAGGCGTGACGACATTTTCGATGCTTTCGGCGTAGGATGTCCCGGCGAGGATAGAGCCCATGACGAATGCGCCGAGAGCGAGTGAGAAACCGCAGTATACCGAGAAGACTGCCATGCCGAAGCATAGACCGATGGAAATCACAAGCAGGGTCTCGGGATTGAGGTAGCGGCGTACTCGATTGAGTGACGAAGGCAGGATATATACCCCCACGAGAAACCATATGATGAGGAAGAAAAGCAACTTGCCTACGCTGAAGAGCAGCTGGCCGCCTTCGAGGCTGTTGTTGATGGCGATGGACGAGAGCACTACCATCATGACGACGGCAAAGAGGTCTTCGACGATGAGTACGGCAAGGACAAGAGATGCAAATTTCTTCTGCCGCAGTCCCATGTCGGTGAAAGCCTTGATAATGATGGTCGTGGATGACATCGAGAGCATCCCACCCAGGAAGAGACTGTTGATATTGTTGAAATGTAATATATGCCCTACAGTGAATCCGACGAGCATCATGCCCGTGACGATGATGAGAGCCGTCACCACGGCCGAGGCGCCGGAATTGATCAGTTTCTTGAAGCTGAATTCGAGGCCGAGTGAAAAAAGGAGTACCACGATGCCGATTTCCGCCCAAAAGTCGATATTCTCCACCGTGGTGACGGATGGTATCAACGTGAAATTTGGACTGGCCAGAAATCCGGCTACGATGTATCCAAGCACGACGGGTTGGCGCATCCATTTGAAAAGGACGGTGACCACTGCGCCGAGGAGCAGGATGAAAGCGAGATCTGAAATAAGGCTTTCGATATGCATCAGATATTGATTTGATTGGCGAGACTGATGGATTTCGTGGGGTAAAGATGGCGCAGAGAGCTGAAAAGCTCGACAAAATCGACGTTTTCGCGCACCACCACTACGAGATTGAGCCGTGTCTCGGCGTGCTCGTAGTCATAGTCGATGAGAAAGTTGCTCAATTGCACCTGATTCTCGGCCAAAACGTCTTTGTATGCCGAGATATCGTTGACGATTGAGCCTATGACGATGCGAATGATACGGGATTCGGAGCGGAGGCTCACACGATGTTCGATGCGCTCAAGCAGCACGAGGATGAAAAGTATCAGTCCGGTGGCGACGATGCCGACCCAATAGAGTCCGCAGCCGATAGCCATCCCGAGCGCTGATACCATCCATATACCGGCGGCGGTGGTAAGGCCGCGCACCGAGCCTTTCATCTGTATGATAGCTCCCGCACCGAGGAAGCCGATGCCTGAGATGACCTGGGCGGCTATGCGCGAGACATCGCCATTGAGTACACCCGCATAGCGCTGAGGTACATATATCGACAGAATCATTGCCAATGTCGACCCCATGGAAATGAGTGAGAATGTGCGCACACCGGCTGATTGGCCGCGGCGACGGCGCTCAAATCCCACAATACTGCCCAAGAGCAGCGAGAGCACCAACTGAAAACAGCTCCCGGTGATATTGACCCGGGCGCTGTTGATCTGGTCGATGAATATATCAAAGATAGTCGACATTGTGATAAAAGTCCTTATATATATTAATGTGTGTTGTTACTTGAGCGAGAAGCTGCGCGAGATGAGGCGATAGTTGTCGGCGAAAAGTTCTACGGTATATTGGCCCGCAGTCAGAGCTGTATTGACGTCCCAATAGATAGTGACTCCGCCAATTTCCTCGCCGGCGTATTCGATGACCTTCTTTGCCGAACATTCTACCGAGCCACCTTCGAAAGAGAATGTGCCCGCACCGCCGAGAAGCTGTCCGGAGGGTGAGATGATGCGCATGTAGATGGTCTTTTCGCCTACAGGAGTGGAATTGTTCTGAGGGATGGTGAATGTCACGCGGAGCTGCTTGGCCTTCTGTACTTTTTTCTCGATTTTACCTTTTTTGTTGAGGGCCACAAGATTGAGTCCGGTGACATTTAGTTTTTCGGCAAGGGTCATACGCTGGCTGAGTTCCTCGTTGCGGCGTGCTGTCGTCTCGACACGGGAGCTGAGCTGCTGATTCTGTTCCTTGATCTGGGTATTCTCGCTTCGGAGAGCTTCGTTTTCCTGATTGAGGCGGTTGATCTCCTCAACATAGTGGCGCAACAGATTGCGAAGTGTCGAGATTTCATCTTTCAGCTTGCGTATCTCTGCAGCGCTCATGTTTTTCTGATTCTTTAGCTCCTGCTGAAGTTTTTCGACCTGGAGACGTGCGGTCTCGTACTTCTGGGTAAGCTCGAGCTTCACAGAATCGTCTAGGATAAACTGACGCTGATTCTCAAATTGGGCGAACTCGGCATTGAGCGCGTTGTAATCATTCGCAAGCTCGCGTTGCTGCATGTCGAGCTCGGCTTGCTCCTTGAGAGCCACCGCTTCATCATAAGCCTTCTTTTGTGAAGTGGAGTATATTATAAACCATGCTCCAAGACCGATAATAATTACGGCCAAGGCTATGATAATCCATAGCATGAGCTTATTTTGCCGGTCGGGTGCGGCCTGCGGCTGTTGCCCGGCCTGCGGGTTTTCGGGGGTATTCTGAGTGATCATATGGGGATGATTTGTTATTTTAGAGCGTTTTCGATTACATCAGACATGGATGAGACATAGATGAAGCGCAGCCCGATACGATATTTTTCGGGTATATCTTCGATGTCGCGTTCGTTGTCCTTACTTAATATTATGGTGTTAATACCGGCGCGCTTGGCTGCCAGAATCTTTTCTTTGATGCCACCTACGGGCAATACCTTGCCACGGAGGGTCAGCTCGCCGGTCATGGCGATAGATTCCGCGACCTTACGGCCTGAAAAGGCTGAAGCTATGGCAGTGGCTATCGTGATGCCGGCCGATGGACCGTCTTTGGGGATGGCTCCCTCGGGGAAATGTATGTGCAGGTGCTTCGCTTCGAAAGCATCCGGCGCGATACCGACGTCGGCGGCGTGCGCTTTTACCCATTGATACGCTATGGTGGCCGACTCCTTCATCACATCCCCAAGGTTTCCGGTGATGGTGAGGGATTCGTTTTTGCCATGTGAGATAGATGCTTCAGCAAGGAGGATTTCTCCGCCTACCTGCGTCCATGCCAGTCCGGTGACTACGCCCGTGAACTCGTTGCCCTCGTATTTATCCTTGGAGTAGGGGGCCAATCCAAGAATCGGGAGCAGGTCGTCGGGCTCGATTTGGGCGGGGAATGTCTCGCCGCCAAGTCGTGCAAGAATGGATTTGCGCACAAGGGATGAAAGTTGCTTCTCAAGCTGACGCACACCGCTTTCGGATGTGTATTTTTCGATGAGAGCTTCAAGTCCGGCATCCGAAATTGAGAATTGTTCGTCTGCAGCGACATCGTTGTCGGCAAAAATGCGCGGAATCAAATGCCTGCGCGCAATCTCCATTTTTTCTTCTATAAGGTAGCCCGAGAGGTCGATCACCTCCATGCGGTCGAGCAGCGGACGCTCGACACCACTGAGGCTATTTGCGGTAGCAATAAATAGGACGTCGGAGAGATTGAAATCCACATCAATGTAATTGTCATGGAAAGCTTTGTTCTGTTCCGGGTCGAGCACTTCGAGCAATGCCGCCGATGGATCTCCTTTGTAATCCTTGCCGAGCTTGTCGATTTCATCAAGCATGAGCACAGGATTCATCGAGCCGGCGCTTTTGACAGCTTTCATGATGCGGCCGGGCATGGCTCCGATATATGTGCGTCGATGTCCGCGTATCTCGGCCTCATCATGAAGGCCGCCTAATGAAACACGCTGATACTTGCGCCCCATGGCGCGGGCAATTGACTTGCCGAGCGACGTCTTTCCTACGCCGGGAGGGCCGACAAGGCACAGGATGGGAGCTTTGGCGCGCTTGCTGTGCATCACTACGGCTATCTGCTCCAATATGCGGCGCTTGATTTTGTCAAGGCCATAATGGTCATGCTCGAGTATGTCGCGGGCTGAGTTGATGTCGCCGGTTACCGGATCAGTCTTGCCCCATGGCACATCCAGGAGCGTCTCAAGATAGCTGTACTGTACGGAGTAATCCGGCGTCTGAGGGTTCAGGCGACGCAGCTTGCCGAGCTCTTTCGTGAAAGTCTGGCGTACATCATCCGGAAAAGCCGTCTTCTCGGCACGTTCCGTGAGATCTTGAAAATCATCGGAGTCAGCAGCCGGATCACCGTAGAGTTCCTCCTTGATCGAGTCGAGCTGCATCTGCAGGAATGCCGAACGCTGATTCTCGTTCATCTTGGCCTTGGCACGTTCGATGATTTCCAGGCCTATAGTAGCCTTCTCATGGGCAGCCATAAGATAGCTCAACAACTTTTCGGCTCGCTTTGGATAGCTTTTCAAAGCCAGCATGGATATTTTCTCTTCAGAAGAGAACGGCAGATTGCTCGCTATAAAATTGATGCGTTGCTCGGGCGACTCTATCCGACGGATATTTTCATCAAATTCTTTGCCGAGAGGAGTCGACATCTCCATGACTTTGGCTGCGAGATCAACCACATTTGACATTGTTACATCAAAGTTCATGTCGGTCTTTTCCGATGGTACTTCTTCGTACTCCTTGATGCGCACGTGGAGGCCGGCCTCAGGCAGTACCACCCCTGCTCCGCGGCCTAATACCCTGAAGGGCTTGCGTGCATGGATGATGGCGGTATGGCTGCCGTCGGGCAGCTCGAATACTTTGAAAATGTCGGCTGTGACGCCATATTTATATAGTCCTTTGGTCACATTGGGATTTTCCTCCGAGGGATCGACCTGACAGATCACTCCGACAGGTATTTTTTCCTCCGAGGCCCTGCGTGCGACAGTGAGAGACGATTCTCGGGTGATATTGATGGGGATAGTTACTCCCGGGAAGAGGACGAGATTTCGTGTGGGAAGCACGGGCAAATCCATCTCATCGACAGCTTTATTGAAGCTGGTGGCATCGATCTCGATCTGGCCCATGTGCATGACAGAATTGTCGTTATCTTCGTTAAAACTCATTGATTATATTCTTGGATGTATTTAAACAACTTCTTGTATTCTGATTCAAGTCGCAAAAGTACAAAAAAATATCGAGATTAGGGCCCCCGCACCTCATTAATTATATATTGTGTAGGACCGAACTATTTAATTTGAAAAAAATAATGAAAATCTCGATTTTTTTTGAACGAATTTTGTAAATTTGCACTCCATAGAAAAACGATATATCAATATAACTACCGAATTCTAATTTATATTTACCAAATATTCTTTATATGAAAAGAGTTTATACCTTTGGTGATGGCAAAGCAGAAGGCAACGCCTCGATGAGAAATCTTCTCGGAGGTAAAGGTGCCAACCTCGCCGAAATGAATCTTCTGGGTATGCCCGTGCCCCCCGGCTTCACTATTACTACTGAAGTCTGCACCGAGTACACCCAATACGGAAAAGAAGAAGTCGTAAAACGCCTCAAAGAAGACGTAGAAAAAGCCATACAGCACGTCGAAGCCCTCACAGGCAAAGAATTTGACAACCCCGCAAATCCGCTCCTCGTATCAGTTCGCTCGGGCGCCCGCGCTTCGATGCCCGGTATGATGGATACCGTGCTCAACCTCGGTATGAACGATGCCACCGTTGAATCCCTCGCACAGAAAAGCGGCAATCCCCGCTTTGCCTGGGACAGCTACCGCCGTTTCGTACAGATGTACGGCGACGTGGTACTCGGTATGAAACCCAAGACCAAGACCGATATCGATCCCTTCGAGGAAATCATGGACAAGGTCAAGGAAGAAAAAGGCATTAAACTCGATACAGATCTCACAGTAGACGATCTCAAGAACCTCGTGAAACTCTTCAAAGGCGCCGTTAAGGAATACACCGGTAAGGATTTCCCCGATAGCGCTTGGGAACAGCTCTGGGGCGGTATCTGCGCCGTATTTGACAGCTGGATGAACGAACGTGCGATCCTCTACCGCCGCATGAACCAGATCCCCGAAGAGTGGGGTACAGCCGTCAACGTACAGGCAATGGTATACGGCAACATGGGTGACAACTCCGCTACCGGCGTAGCATTCTCTCGCGACGCTGCTACCGGCGAAAACATCTTCAACGGCGAATACCTCATTAATGCCCAGGGCGAAGACGTCGTGGCAGGTATCCGCACCCCCCAGCAGATCACCATCGAAGGCTCACGCCGTTGGGCTGCCCTCCAAGGCATTTCTGAAGAAGAACGCAAAGAAAAATATCCTTCTCTCGAAGAATCTATGCCCGACTGCGCACAGGAACTCTTCGCTATCGCCGACCGTCTCGAAGACTACTACCGCGACATGCAGGATATGGAATTCACCATTCAGGACGGCAAACTCTGGATGCTCCAGACCCGTAACGGCAAGCGCACCGGCGCCGCCATGGTGAAAATTGCAATGGATCTTCTCCGCGACAACAAGATCGATGAAAAGACCGTGCTCCTCCGCATGGAACCCCAGAAACTCGACGAACTCCTCCACCCCGTATTTGACAAGACAGCCCTCAAGCGCGCCCACGTCGTAGCCAAAGGCCTCCCCGCATCTCCCGGTGCAGCTGCCGGCCAGATCGTTTTCTCAGCTGAAGAAGCAGAAGCTTGGGCTGAAAAGAAACGCAAAGTCGTGCTCGTGCGCATCGAGACATCTCCCGAAGACCTCCGCGGTATGGCAGTAGCCCAGGGCATCCTCACAATGCGTGGCGGTATGACATCACACGCAGCTGTTGTGGCCCGCGGTATGGGTAAATGCTGCGTATCCGGTGCAGGAGAGATCAAAGTCGACTACAAAGCTAAAACCGTCGAAATGGGCGGCAAAACCTACAACGAAGGCGACTGGATTTCTCTCAACGGCTCTACAGGCGAAGTATATGACGGCCAGGTGCCCACTACCGAACCCGA
>CANSGE010000061.1 GCA_947646295.1 uncultured Bacteroidales bacterium | reverse complement strand
GAGCTGAAGCACGGGGTTCTCTATTATCGCCGTGCCTCCGGCACGCGCAGCGCGCGGTGTCCAATTACCCTCGCCCTACAGTTTTCTGGTTTTCTGGTCTTTACTACCCTCGGCGTCAGCCAATTGAAAACTGAAAATTGAAAATTTTGCTTTTACCCCTCACCGGCAATCTTCCAGGATGCCCGCTACCACGGCCTCTATATCGCACAACCTCAATATAGGAGTGCCGCCGTACCACGCAGTATTGGGATAGACCTTTTGAAACAGCTCATAGTCCTTTTCGTGTCGGGCGTCGAAGAAACCATAAGTATACTCGCGGTCAAACTCCGACACATTATTCAGATCATTGTAAGTGACTGTAGGGTTGATGAGGATTTTACGCTGAAACCGTCTTTTCATTACGATAGTCGCTGAATCATAGAGCGCGATGATCCATTTCGGGCGATCGGCTTTGATAAGGTCGTTGATGACAGTGCGCTGGTCGTGCTCGAAGAATTCATTTTGCCCGTACACTTTACCGAATTTCTCTCCGGTTTCATCATCATCCATTTCGTTCAGCATAAAGGCCATTTGACTGTCAGGAGTGGCGTGCTCGATATCGAACCGCTCCAAAAAAGTAATCACTTCATTTTTCATACCATTCTTTATTCGCGGAAGTATATGCGCTTTACGCGGGGTGAGACGGAGGTGAGCAGCTCGTAGGGGATGGTGCCGAGAGTGTCGGCGAGAGTCTGCACGGGGTTGGCCTCGCCGAAGATCTCCACGGAGTCGCCTATAGCCACACCGGGTACATCGGTCACATCAATCATACATTGATCCATGCAGATATTGCCCACTGTGGGTGTCTTCACCCCTCTGACGATGAATGAAGCCGCCCCGCAGCTGAGATGACGGTCGAGGCCGTCGGCGTAGCCGATGGGCACCGTGGCTATGACCGACGGGCGCGTGAGCAGGCCACGGCGTCCGTAGCCTATGGTGGTGCCGGCAGGCCACGTCTTCAGCGAGATGACGGTGGTGCGCAGCGATGCTATAGGCCGGAGCGGGCTCTCGCCCGGCAGCGGCGAGATGCCGTAGAGACCGATGCCGAGACGCACCATGTCGTATTGGTCATCTGGATAGCGCATTATGCCGGCAGTATTGAGGATATGGCGCTTGACAGGGTAGGGGAGGAGCGACATCAGGCGTGTGGACATTTCGCGGAAGGTGCGCAGCTGCATCTCTGTGTAATCGTCCATGTCGAGGCAGTCGGCTGTGGCGATATGGCTGAAGATGGAGGCCACGCGCAGCTCCGGTGTGTCGCGCAGCGTGGCTGCGAGCTTCTCGAGATCGTCGTCGAGGAAGCCTACACGGTGCATACCGGTATCGAGCTTTATATGGACAGGGAAGCCCGTGACTCCGCAGCGGCGCGCCTCGGTGATGAGAGTGTCGAGTTCGCGCAGGGAGAATACCGACGGCTCAAGGTGATTGTCGAAGAGGGCGCGGTAATTGGTGGTAATGGGATTGAGCACCATGATAGGCATGGTGATACCCGACCGACGCAGCTCCACACCTTCGTCAATGACCGCCACCGCCAGGTAAGACGCACCTTGTGCCTGGAGCGTCTTGGCTATGCCTATCGAGCCGGTGCCGTAGGCCGATGCTTTGACCATGGCCACAAGTCCGGTGCCGGGACGCAGCAAGCTGCGGTAGTAATTGAAATTGTGCACTACGGCATCGAGGTTGATCTCGAAGATAGTATCGTGGCGGGGAGTCGCCAGCAGGGCTTTTATATCAGCGAAATCGCTGCCGGGCACGCCGGAGATGAGTATGGTCTCGGAGCTGAAGGAATTGATGTCGTAGGCACGGAGGAAATCGGCCACTGACGCTACGGAATCGACGCGGGGTATGGCGGCGAACGCTTTTGACTGCCGGGCCGAGGCCGGACCCACGGTGATGAGGCGCTTGATGCCGAATGCCGATATCAGATCGGCCGCGCGGCGATACAGGCTGCTCTCGTCGGCTTGGGCAGTGGAGAAGTCGGCGAGGATAAGGGTATTGAGGCGTGTAGGCACGGCGCGGCGGCGCATGAAGTCGAGCGCCGAGTGCAGTGAGCGCAGGTCGTGGGAAAAATTGTCGAATATCATCAGACAATCGTTGACGCCCTCATGTATATCGAGGCGGCTTGATACTTCGGCAAGATGTGTGCAATCGACCTCAGTGCCGAGCACTTGGGCCGCACGGCAGGCGATGGCGCGGTCGACCTCCGCGCCTCGGCCCTTGACTCCGATGAGTGTGGCCGCAGGGTAAAGCTCTGAGAGTATCCGGCGCACATCCGGCTCGGTATCGTCGAATATGATCGTATGGCAAGAGGCGAAGAGCAAAGCTTTCTCGCGGATTTTTTGCTCGCGGGAGGCAAATCCGGCATCATGTTCGGAGGTGATGGTGGTGAGGATGCCTACCTGCGGGCGCAGCATGGCAGCATGGGCTGCCATGTCACCGACGCGGTCGATGCCCACCTCGATGATGGCTGTAGTGGCGTCGGCCGGCATTTCAATGAGCGAGAGGGGGACGCCGAGCAGCGAATTCCAGCTGCGCGGGCTGCGGAATACACCGCCCGTGTGTGCCAGGGCCTCGTGGAGCATTTCCTTGACTACGGTCTTGCCGGCGCTTCCGGTGACAGCCACAAGCGTGCCGTCAAAGGAATCGCGTACAGCAGCCCCGAGCCGGCTGATGGCGGCGTCGACTGACGGTACTGCGAGGAATGTGCCCTCCAGACCCGTCGGAGCCTGCTCCACGATGAATGCGCCTATGCCGGCGCGGGCCATGTCGGCAAGATATAGATGGCCGTCTGACGAGCCTGTGCGCAGGGCGCAGAAGATGCAGCCGGCAGGCTCGGCCAGAGAGCGGCTGTCGGTGAGGAGTGATGTATAGCGTTCGGTGCCGGGCGCTGTGCCGGTGATGTCGGCGCCGATGATGCGGGCGATTTCCTGAAGGGTGAAGTTCATAGAAGCGTATGATGTAAAAAACGACTACAAAGATACGCAATAAACGGCTTGGATTTACGTTTTTTTATCATGAACGTTCAGAAAATATTTCTTTTTATAATCGCGGGAGCCCTTGCCGGGGCTTTTGCATCGTGCGGTGGCGCCAAGCTCGCGACGGCCAACGAGCAGATGCAGCGTGGCGAATATTACGACGCCCAACGCACTTACCGTAAGATATATAATAAGCTCACCAAGAAGGAAGACCGTCAGCTCCGTGGCGAAGTGGCCTTCAAGATGGCCGAATGTCACCGGCGCCTGAGCCAGTTTCAGCGCGCGGCGGCGGCTTACCAGAATGCCATCCGCTACGAGTATCCCGATACCTCGGCCTTCCTGCGGCTCGCTCAGATGCAGCAGGCGGCGGGGCAGTACGGCCAGGCTGTGAAATCGTATGAGAATTATCTGACGATGCGCCCCGACGACCTCGACGCACAGATTGGTCTCTCGGGTGCGAGGATGGGCGCCGCCAAGAATGGCAAGACGCGCTATGTAGTGCGCAAGGCTGATCTCTTCAACGCGTCACGCTCGGATTTCTCGCCGATGTTCATGCCCGGCGCCACCGACCGCCTTTATTTCACCACCACCCGCGAAAAAGTGAATGGCCCGCGCAGCGAGATCACCGGCACGAAGAAAGGGGATATCTGGACGGCCTCAAAGAACGAGAAAGGGGAGTGGCAGCGCCCCGAGCCTGTGGAAGGTGAGCTGAATACCGAGCTTGATGAAGGTATATGCACTTTCACTCCCGACGGGCAGATGATGTATCTCACCCGTGCGCGCCGTGAACCCAATGCCCCCACGACAGTGGAAATTTTCACCTCGCAGCGCTCAGATGCCAAGTGGGGCGCCCCCGCCAAATTTGAAATCATCAATGATACTATCTCAGCCTTGGGACATCCGGCGGTTTCGCCCGACGGACAATGGCTGTATTTCTCCAGCGATATGCCGGGCGGCATGGGCGGAAAAGACCTCTGGCGCATAAATCTCAATCAGAAAATCGGCTCGCTCGAAAATCTCGGCGAATGGATAAATACCCCCGGCGACGAGGAATTTCCCTACGTGCGCTCCGACTCAGTGATATACTTTGCCTCCGATGGTCATCCCGGCTACGGTGGGCTGGATATATTCAAGGCCGAGCTGAAGCCTTCGGGGGGCTGGGCTGTGACCAACATGGGCTTGCCCATGAATTCATCATCGGATGATTTCGGTATCACCTTCGGCGAGGGTGAGTCGGGCTTTTTCAGCTCCAACCGCAATGATGCGCGCGGCTACGACAATATATACTCATTTGAGCTGCCCGACCTGAAAATCATGATTTCGGGCTGGGTGCTCGACAAGGATGAGGAGCCTGTGCCCAATGCCGTTATACGTATCGTGGGCAATGACGGCTCCAACCAGAAACAGGTGGCGCGCACCGACGGCTCTTTCTCATTTCCGCTCAACCGCGGAGTAAGCTACGTGATGCTGGCCGGAGCACGCGGATATCTCAACGCCCGCCAAGAATTCACATCCGATCCCGCTGAGGAGGATGCCGAGTACGGTGTGGACTTCATACTCGCCTCCATCACAAAGCCCGTGGTGGTGGACAATATCTTCTATGACTTCGACAAGGCTACCTTGCGTCCTGAATCCAAGGAAGCGCTCGACGAGCTGGTGCAGGTGCTGAGAGACAATCCCAACGTGACCATCGAGATGGCATCACATACCGACCGCTACGGCACCGACGAGTACAATATCAATCTCTCGGGGCGCCGAGCCAAGTCGGTGACCGACTATCTGATATCGCAGGGTATTGCCGCTGACCGTCTGCAGTCGCAGGGCTACGGTGAGTCACGCCCCAAGACCATCACTAAAAAGCTGGCCCGCGAGCATCCCGATTTCAAGGAGGGCGACGTGCTCACGGAGGAATATATCCTCGCCCTGCCCGAAGAACTCCAGGAAGAGGCCGATCAGATCAACCGCCGCACGGAGTTCCAGGTACTCTCAATCGATTATAAATATTATTGATGCGCTTCCGCACGGAAATAGAATCGGTGCGCGGCTCTTTTGAGATCAATCATCAGAGCCGCGTGGTGCTGTTGGGGTCGTGCTTCGCCGACAATATAGGCGCGCAGCTTGCGGCCGACGGCTTCGAGGCGGTGCACAATCCGCTCGGGCCGCTATTCAATCCGGCCTCCATCGCGCGGGTGATTGCCCGGGGCGGGCGGCCATACGGCCCCGACGATTTCGTGCAGGGTGCCGATGGAGTGTGGCATTGCCTTGACTTCGCGATGCGCTATCAGGCTGATACGGCTGAGGGGCTGGCTGTGAAGGTCAATGCCGACTATCTGCCGCTGGCCGCGGCGCTCGACCGGGCCGACGTGCTGATAGTGACATTGGGTACAAATAAAGTATTCCGCTACGGCAATGGTGCGGTGGCAGGCAACTGCCATAAGTTGCCCGGGGCATTTTTCGCTACGGAATATCTTGAAATAGATGAGATAGCGGAGCTTTGGGACACGCTGCCTGTCAACGCAAAGAATGTGATTTTCACGGTGAGCCCCGTGCGCTACACCGAGAGCGGACTGACGGCCAACAGCCTCACGAAAGCGAAATTGCGTGTGGCGACCGATATCCTGTGCCGCCGCTGGAAAGCCGACTATTTTCCGGCCTACGAGATCGTGAATGATGATCTGCGTGACTATCGTTTCTATGCCGATGATCTCAAGCATCCGTCGGAAATGGCGGTGAAATACATCTACGAGCACTTTGCCGACGCCTATTTTTCGGCGGCGACAAAAGAAAAAGCGGCAGAGTGTCGTCGTGCGACACTCCGCTCGCTGCATAGGAATTTGCTGTAGATTGCGACTACTACTTTCGTAATAGTTTAGTGAGCCAATTATCTTTCTTTTTTGCGGAAGATTGGTAGATGGCACGCCCTGCGATAAACAGGCTTATGGAAATAATGCTCCACCAATTAATAAAATTGGAGTGCTCCATCGGGTAATCTGCAATTTTAATGATGATATATAGCGGAACAAGCAAAAGTGCCACAATCATCATTGTTATTCCAACTATGCCCATATTTAGAAAAGCCTGCTAGCGAAGTATCAGTTGAGGCGGCGGATGGCGGCGTCGATGCGCGCCATGGCCTCGCGGAGATTGTCGTCGGAGGTGGCGTAGCTGAAGCGGATATAGCCGGGAGCACCGAATGCGGCACCGTCGACGGTGGCTACATGGGCTTCTTCGAGAAGATACATGGCCAGGTCGCCTGAGGTGGCTATGACGCGGTCGCCGAATCGCTTGCCAAGCACAGCGCTTACTTCCGGGAAGAGATAGAAGGCGCCCTTGGGGACGTTGACGCGGAAGCCGGGAATCTTGGATGCCAGCTCAACGACGAGATCGCGGCGGCGGCGGAAGGCGGCGCACATATCGGCCACGCATTGCTGCGAGCCGGTGTAGGCTGCTTCGGCGGCTTTCTGTGCGATGGATGAGGCGCCGGAGGTATATTGTCCCTGGAGCTTGGTGCAGGCTTTGGCTATGGCGAGCGGAGCTGCGCAGTAGCCTATGCGCCAGCCGGTCATGGCGTAAGCTTTTGAGACGCCGTTGATGATGACGGTGCGGTCGGCTGTCTCGGGGAACGATCCGAGTGATGTGAAAGAGCCGGTATAGTTGATGTGTTCGTAAATCTCGTCGGCGAGGATGATGATTTCGGGATGGGGCGCGAGCACATCGATGAGAGCCTGGAGCTCGTCGCGGGTGTACACGCTGCCGGTGGGGTTCGACGGCGAGCAGAGCATGATCATGCGTGTGCGCGGTGTGATGGCTGCACGGAGCTGCTCGGGCGAAACCTTGAAGTCGGCGTCGATGCCTGTGGGCACGGTCACAGCGTGGCCTTCGGCGAGTTTCACCATCTCGATGTAGCTTACCCAGGCGGGGGTGGGTATGATAACTTCGTCGCCGGGGTTGACGGTGGAGAGAATCACGTTGCAGAGAGCCTGCTTGGCGCCGGTTGAAACTACGATCTGCTCGGGGGCGAAGCTCAGGCCATTCTCGCGGGAGAGCTTATCGGCTACAGCCTTGCGGAGCGACATATAGCCGGGCACGGGGGTGTAGAATGAGAAATTGTCATCGATGGCTTTGCAAGCGGCAGCCTTGATGTGTGCCGGGGTAGGGAAGTCGGGCTCGCCTACGGAAAGGTTGATGACGTCGACGCCCTGAGCGCGCAGCTCGGAGCTTTTCTGTGACATGGCCAAAGTTGCGCTGGAGGCCAGATTTTGAACGCGCTTCGAAATAAAATCCATATCAGTGTATTGAATACTTTCGGGCAAATATAATACATTTATCGCAGTTTTTCATTAAATTTGCCGAAAATCACTGTTGATATGAAAGTATTTTCGTCATTGCGTACCGTGTGCGCACTTATCGCCATAGCTATTTTGGCTTCGGCCTGCTCCCGTAAGGATGCGCCTGACAGGGCGGAGCTGCTCGGCCTGGCCTCTTCTGACTGCAAACTGGTGGCCTGTATCGACTATTCAGCTATCCTCGCCAATGCCGGGGAAGCCGCGGATATGTCGGGCTTCCATGACCGCGATGCCGCCGTGTTTCGGGCGCTCAGCCGGGCCGACGGTCTGCTGCTCGACAATGTGCTCGTGCTCGGCCGCAAGGGGGGCGATCCGGAGGGCTTGATGGTGGTGGGTATCGCTGATGATGATGCCCTGCGCAAATCGCTCACGCCGGGCTGCGATGTGGAAACGTCGCACGGAGTCACCTGCTATACACCCTCGGCCTACGGCGATTGCCTGGTGAGCGACGGGCGGCTCCTCTGGATATTGCCGCGCGCTTCGGCCGGCGAGCAGGCACGCCGCATCGACCGTGTGCGCAAGCATGCCGAAAATATGCCGCTGAGTGAGGCAGTCATGACCCGCTTCAGCGAGTACGCCGGCCACACGGCCGTAGCTTTCGCCAAGGGTATCAGCACGCCGTATGCGTCGGCCGATTCGCTCTGTTGCCTGCTCACGGCGCAGCTCGATGGCCGGACGCTGCACATTGATTATATGAATACCGACGCCAATGCCTCGGCACGCCCCTTCATGTCAACGCCGTCATTGCCCCTTGGGGCTGTCGCAGGGCTGCTGTCGGCCGACGATCTGATAGCTTTTGCGGCGGCTCTTCCCGAGGATTTCGACTATAAATACATCGCAGGGCTTGTCGCTCCCGACTATCTCGATGATGAAAATATCGTAAAGGCTCTCCATTGCTTCGATGGCCGTGTGGCATTCGGAGGTACGCTCGCCGATGTCACCACGACCGACTATACCGACCTCGACCAATATCGCATAGCTTTCGCCTTGGGTGCCAAGGATGGCAAAGCGCCCGAAATGCTCACGGCCATAGCCGATGCGGCGGCTGCCCGCTTGCCGCTGCCGCTCACCCGCCGCGGCGATGCCTACTACCTCGCGGGCTTCGGCCTCTCGCTGCGGCTGAGTGCCGAGGGTGATTTCGTAGTGCTTGCCACCGACAAGGCTTCCGCCGGAGCGCGCGTGCAGGCGCAGGTGCTTGATGGTTGCCTGGCATGGGCGTCGGTAAATATTCCGTCGGATCTGGCGGCGCTTAAATATATAAATGTGAAATTCGGGCTGCGGGCTGAGATGAAAGTCACTCAGGATGCCGCAGCGATTGATGTCACATTCACTGATACCGAGATGACATTCACGCAGTGTCTGCTCAAATTGCTCAAGACCTTTGGATAAGACGATAGAAAGAATCACGCTCCGCGGGGTATTGCCCCGTGTTTTCGCCGCCGAACGCAGCTCGGCCCCCATCCGGGCCTCGCAGGTGTGGCTTGCGGAGCTGACGTTTGAGCGCGGGCGTTTTTACAGCGTCAATGCCAGCTCAGGGATGGGCAAGACGTCGCTCTGCTCATTCATCTACGGCCTGCGCGACGATTATGAGGGCACGATCGAGCTGGACGGCGCCGACGTATCGCGCATGACCGTCGGTGAGCGCTGCCGTCTGCGCAGCCGGCATCTGGCGTACCTGCCGCAGGACCTGGACCTTTTCCCGCAGCTCAGCGCCGTGGACAACATCCTGCTCAAAAATTCTCTCACCGATTACCGCAGCGAGGCCGAGATACGCCGTATGCTCGGGCGTCTTGGCCTGGAGGAGCGTGCCGACAGCCTTGTGGCGCATCTTAGCGTGGGGCAGCGGCAGCGCGTGGCTCTTGTGCGGGCGCTGTGCCAGCCCTTCGACTTCATCCTGCTCGATGAGCCGGTGAGCCATCTCGATGCCGCCAACAACCGTCTTTGCGCCGAGATGGTCACCGAGGCCGCCAGAAGCTTGGGGGCCGGGGTGATAGCCACTTCGGTGGGCAATCCGCTCGTCCTCCCCGCTGAATCACTTACCGAAATCAAGCTGTAGCAATGCTCTGGACAGTACTCAAACGCAATATCAGCCCGTGGCAGATAGCCGGATATGCACTGGCTACACTTGTCGGGCTCACAATAGTGCTCATAGCCCTGCAGTTTTACGCAGATGTATCCTCGACGCTCGGCAGCCCCGGGACATCGCCGGCGGGAGTGGAGTTGATGGGCAAACGCACTAAAGTGATATCAAAGCCGGTGAGCCTGCGCAATACGTTGTCGGGGAAAGCGCCGGCATTTTCGGCTGAGGAAATCGCGGCGATATCCTCGCAGCCGTGGGCTGCCGATGTGTCAGCCTTCCGGGCGTCCGACTACAGTGTGTGGGCCGGCATAGAGCTCGGGGGACGCACGCTGTCGACGGCGCTCTTCTTTGAGTCGGTCCCCGACAGATATATCGACATCGACACCCCCGACTGGACGTTTGACCCGGAGCACCCCGAAATCCCCGTGATCATCGCCAAGGATTATCTGACGCTCTACAATTTCGGCTTTGCGGCCTCAGGTCGAATGCCGGCTGTGAGCGAGGCTATGCTCAGCTCGATACCCATGCAGGTCACGCTGAGCGGCCGCGGCCGCACGGCTACGCTGCCTGCGCGCATCGTGGGCTTCTCCTCGCAGCTCAATACCATCGCCGTGCCGGAGTCGTTCATGGAATGGGCGCACGAGCGTTTCGGCAGCGACATGCCTGAGCCACCTTCACGCCTGATCATCGCCACAGCCGACCCCTCTGATCCGGCTATCGACAAATATCTCAGCGCGCAGGCTTATGATGTGGCCGGCCCGTCGAATGATCTTGGCCGGGCGTCGCGCTTTCTCACGGTGCTTACGGTCGTAATCGTGTGCATCGGTGGCATCATCACGCTGCTGGCGCTTGGCATCCTGGTGCTGAGTCTGTATCTGCTCGTGCAGAAGAATCGCCGCGACATCGCGGTGCTCGTGATGCTGGGCTTCACGCCGGGATCGGTGGCACGCCGCTATGTGTGCCTGGCCGCGGCGGTCAATGCCGGTATACTTGTGCTCGCCTCGGGTCTGCTGCTGCTCTTGCGCGGAGTGTGGGAGGAGCCGCTGCGTGAGATCGACTTCGCTCCGGCATCGCCGCTGGTGTCTCTGTTCTGCGGTGTAGCCATCATGGCTGTGGTGACGGTGCTCAATGTCGCTATCATCAGAAGGCTTATTTGGAAAATAGCGAAGTAATTTTGGATTTTGAATTGGGCTGACTGTATATTAAAGACCAGAAGACCATAAAACTGTAGGGCGAGGGTAATTGGCCACCGCGCGATGGGCGTGCCGGAGGCACGGGGTTCTCTATTATTGGCATGCCTCCGGCATGCCCCGCGCTCGGGCGTCGGATTTATGGAATTATTGATTTCTGGTGTCGTTTTCAAAGAGTCAATATGGGAATGTCTCGAGGAAGTCTTCGGGGTAGGGTAGTACGACGGGAAATGGATCGGGCTCGGGAAGTGGACGGAGCATCGGGTCGGGGCCGTGGTGTACGTCGTAGATGTTGCGCGGCTCGTTTTTCTTGTTTTTGGCTTCTTTTTGGAGCATACGCATCATTTTGGCGGTGTTGCGGCGTTCGCGCAGAATCCAGTCGCCGGGTTTCTGTCGTCGCTTCCCCGACACGGGGCGTGTAAGCCGCGGATAGGCCATATCGGTGTATGGCCGCGGGCTGATGTCGGCGGTCGGTTGCGGCGCCGGCTCGGGAGTGGGAGCAGGTGCTACTTCGGCGGCAATCGGTTCTTGTTTTGACTGCGCTTTGGGCTTGCGGGGCTTTGGCTTGGCGCCGGCGGGGGTGATCATCTCTTTGGCAAGAATGAATATGGCTTGCGCCGCCGACGATAGGTCGGTGGGCTCAGCGCCTTGCAGTGCGTAGGCCATGATGGCTTGGTATACTTCGCCTGCGAGTGCAGCGTCGGCTGCCGCAAGTGCTTTGACTATGATTTCGGGAAACTTGATTTTCATAATATTGAATGTTTGATTGATTATTCCGCTGCAAAGATAATACAAGAATTGGTAAAATACAAATAAAATTGAAAATAAATTTGAAATATTTATTGGAGTAAAGAGTGTTTTCAATTGGCTGCCTTGGGATAATAAGAGACCATAAAACCATAAAACAATAAGGTGCGGAGATAATTTTGAATTTTGAATTGGGCTGACCGTATATTAAAGACCAGAAGACCATAAAACTGTAGGGGAGGGTAATTGGACACCGCGCGATGGGCGTGCCGGAGGCACGGCAATAATAGAGAACCCCGTGCTTCAGCTCGGGGCACTCAATACGCTCTCTCTGTGAG
>CANSGE010000060.1 GCA_947646295.1 uncultured Bacteroidales bacterium | reverse complement strand
GCAGGCCGATGCATTCTACCCCTCCGACCTGGAGCCGTGGAGCCGCTTCCTCACCTCCGACGGCAAAGCCCCCTCTCCGGCCTGGGATCCACTGCAATTCATGATCGACGAAGCCCATGCCCGAGGGATGGAATTGCACGCATGGCTCAATCCGTATCGTGTGACATCGGCCCGAAATCAGACCCTTCCCAAAGGCCACATATATCATAAGCACCCCGAGTGGTTCGTGCGATTCGACGGCAAACTCTACTTTGACCCCGGACTTCCCGAAAGCCGCAGCTTCATAGTCGACGTGGTACGCGACATCATATCCCGCTACGATGTGGATGGGATACACTTCGATGACTACTTCTATCCATATCCTGTCAAAAAATTAGTGTTCGACGATGCCAAATCATTCAAAAAATACGGCAAAGGTATGAAATTGGCCGATTGGCGCCGTAAAAACGTGGATCTTCTCATCGAGGATGTACACAATTGCATAGCCGCCACTAAGCCGTGGGTGGTATTCGGCATCAGTCCTTTCGGCATATGGCGAAACAAGACGTCGGACTCAGCCGGAAGCGATACGCGCGGACTTCAGAATTATGACGACCTATATGCCGATCCACTCCTTTGGGCCTCCAAAGGATGGATCGACTACCAGCTCCCACAGCTCTATTGGGAACTCGAACATAAATCAGCCTCCTATCTCACGCTCGTCGATTGGTGGAGCAACAATACCAACGGACGGCACCTGTTCGTGGGTCAGGATGTCGACCGCACTATGAAAGCCCCCGATACCGATGGCAAAACCCCAAATCAGCTCTCGCATAAAATCCGGCTCACACGCAGCGCCGAATCCATTACCGGCAACTGCTGGTGGCCCGGATACTCCCTGACCGCCAACAACGGAGGCATCGCCGACGCCCTTGCCGCTGATCAGCAGAGCACCACAGCCATCGTACCATCATATCCATGGATCGACGAAAGCGTACCAAAAACCGTCAGCGGGCTCCATCTGCGCGGAGGAAAACTCACGTGGAAAGCACCTAAAAATGCCAACAAGGCATCCGACTCCGAAAAATTCGTCGTATACCGCTTTGACTCCCGTGACGAAATCGATATAGAAAATCCTGCTGCCATCCAGGCCATCACATGGACTCCGGAATACGAAATCACACGTGGCGGAATATACGTGGTGACAGCCCTGAGCCGGGTCAATACAGAATCAGCCCCGTCGGCTGCGCTACAGGTAAAACTATGATCAGCATCATTGTACCCGTCTACAACACAGCCCAATACCTGCGCGAGTGTATCGACAGTGTCATCCATCAGACTTTTACCGACTGGGAGCTGGTGATCGTCGATGACGGTTCGACCGACCGGAGCCCCACAATTTGCGATGAATACGCCGCGGCCGATGCGCGTATCAAAGTCATCCATATAGAGAACAGCGGCCAAGCCAACGCGCGAAACATCGGTATAGACGCCTCGCAAGGCGAATATATCACATTCCTCGACTCCGACGACAAACTCTCGCCACTCTATCTCGAAATCATGATGGAAATAGAGATGAAAGCCGGGGGAGATAATATCGTATGTGTCAATTTTTCCCATAACGACAAAAAACTATGTCGGCGGCACAACCGATTCGCCATCACTTATTATAATCCTGACGAAGCCATCACCCGATCGCTCTATCAGAAAAGTCTTGAGCCAAATGTCTGGGCCCGCCTCTGCCCGCGGCGTATCTTTGACAAGGTACGCTTCCGCAAGGGACTGTATTACGAGGACCTCGAAATATTCTACCGCCTCATCGAAGAGTGCGGCACGACGGTGGCCGAGACACGGCTGCCTCTATATTATTATCGCTCCAATCCCGCGAGTTTCATCAACACGTGGAGCGACAGACGGCTCGATGTATTGCGCGTGACCGCGGAACTTGTGGAGCGCTATGGTACGGCGGCGGCACGTTCGCGCCGGCTGAGCGCCAACTACAATATGTATCTGCTCGCCATAAAAAACAAGCGGCCCGAAGTGGCGGCCGCCTGCATGGAAGTCATCAAAAAATATCGTTGGGAGAGTATCACCGATCCGCACGTACGTCTGAGCAATAAGATTGCATCCCTGATATCGCTCTGCGGATTGCTACCCGCCATGGGCCGGCTCAATTCTCGTTGAGCGAATCGTAGAGCTTGCGGGCCATACGGCGCTCGCGCAGGCATTTGGGGATTGATATGGCAAGCCCGACGCCCAGACCAAGTATCGCACCGAGCAAAGTCGCGCCGGAATCGTCGACATCCAGGATGAAGAAAAAGAATACAGCCAATACCACCACACCACCTACGATACCGCACATGAGCAGCTTTGTCTGGCGGTCCTTGATGACGGCGGCGCGTCGCAAAGCGTCCGCGACGGGAAGAGTGACCAGCTGTTCCTCCTTGATGTAATTGACAAATAAAATATTCAAAACCGACATGACCACTCCGAAAAGCGCGTAAAGCACCGCTACCCAGAGGGGCATTTGCAGCTGATAATATATCAATATGGCCAGCAAAGGTAAGAGCAGACCGACGTATTGCAAGCGTGCATGGCTACGCACAAGCTTGTCTTGTATCGTCGACACCTGACCATCGGCCAGCCGGCGTGCGAGCCGGTCATTGGCCTCGGTCAGCTTGTCATTTTCAATCTTTACTTGTTGCCACTGTTTCTTCAGTATATCCAGTTCATCCATGATATTTCCTCCTTTCATTCTTGTGCCAATCTTGCGAGTTTGGCACGGATCCTGTGCATACGCGTCGCCACATTTGCTTTTGTAATACCCATCACGGAGGCTATCTCCTCATATGACTTCTCATCGAGCCAAAGAGTCACGATAGCCTTTTCGACCGGCTCGAGCAGCCCGATCAAGCGGTACAGCTCGCGGCATTCGGCAGCTGTGGCTGAATCTTCCACCGCAGGCGCCTGTATGCCCTCCAGGGGCACCACATTGTCGGAAAAACGCCGGTTGCGGCGATGCCATGTGATGCACGTATTGATGGCTATCCTATAAATCCAAGTGGAGGCTTTTGCCTCGCCACGATAAGAGTCAAGACCTACCCAAAGGTTGGCCAGTACCTCCTGATACAGATCAGCAAACGGAGCCGAGGCCGACGAATATACCGAGCAGACCTTGGCGACGACATCCTTATATTCGTCGGCAAGGCTGAGGAAACGTGCGGTTTTATCGGTATTCTCCATTTGCGATTTCATGCTTATATGACGTTGCCGATACGAAAAAATTACACCAATGCGAAAAAAAATTATTTTTCCTCCGTTTTTTCATTAATAATATCTATATTTGCCAATACAAGATTTAGATGCTGTTTAAAAGCAGATGATATGAAGTCTATAGTATTGCCCGACGATAAGCGACGCATCCTCCCCTTCTACCTTGCGGCTGAAGAGTGGATAGCAGCGAATATGCCTGCCGACGACGAAGGCTACTTCTTCGCATGGCGTGTCGGGCCTACTGTGATATGCGGACGCCATCAGGATATAGCGCTCGAAGTCGACCTCGATTACGCACGCTCGCACGGGATAGACGTGTGGCGGCGCAAGAGCGGCGGAGGCGCCGTGTATGCCGACCGCAACAATGTGATGTTTTCGCTCATCACCTCACGGCGCGACGTAGCCGGATCATTCACCCACTATACCGACCGTATCTGCGCGATGCTGCGCTCACTCGGCATAGAAGCTCAGGCTACCGGACGCAACGATATCGCCATCGACGGACGTAAAGTGGCAGGCAATTCGTGCCTCAATCTGCCCGGAGTATCAATCGTGCATGGCACCATGCTTTATGATATCGACCCTGAGACCATGGCCCGCGTACTCACCCCCTCCAGAGCCAAACTCGAGTCGAAAGGCGTGCAGTCGGTGCCGTCGCGGGTGACCACACTGCGCGAGCATGGCATCTGTCTGAGCTGTGATGACTTTGTGCGTCATGCTATATATAATATATGTACGCGCGAGGAAATACGTCTCGGGCAATCGCAGATACAAGCCATCGAGGAAATCATGCAATCGTATCTCGATCCGGCTTTTCTAAGGTTGGACGATGCCGCGACCCCCGGCGAAATAATCCGCTCGGCGCGCATAGCCGGAGTGGGCGAGCTGCGCCTGCGCTTCGCTCCGGACGCATCGGCTCACATCTCCAATCCACGCATCTCCGGCGACTTTTTCCCGACCGGCGACGTCGGCTCCCTCGAAAGACTGCTCGACGGCTGCCTCATGTCAGAGACAGAGCTCAGGACAGTCCTCAGCGACACCGACACCACAGCCGTCATCAAAGGTCTCCGCAAAGACGATTTTATACACCTCATACTTTCGCAACAACCTATCTAACCATAGAAAAACATGAAAACTACCTGTCTGCATCCGCGTCACACAGCGCAAGGCGCATTGATGAGTCCCTTCGGCGGCTTTGATATGCCTATCAGCTACCGCGGTATCGAAGAAGAACATCGCGCGGTGCGCGGCGACGTCGGCGTATTCGACGTCTCTCACATGGGCGAAGTGCGCATCCACGGAGAACGCGCCCTCGATTTTGTCAACCGCATCTTCTCCGGCTCGCTCACGGAGCTTGAGCCGGGTAAAGTGATCTACGGCATGATGCTCAATCCGCAGGGCGGCGTGGTGGACGACTTACTCGTGTACAAGCGTTCGGACCGCGACTTTTTCCTCGTGATCAACGCATCAAATATCGATAAGGACGTGGCATGGATTATGGAATGTGCAGCCGCATTCGGTGACGGTGTCACAATTGACCATCAGAGCGACGAATGGTCGGAGCTGGCCATCCAAGGCCCCAATGCCGAAAAGACCATGAAAGAAGTTCTCGGAATAGATTGCTCCGACCTGACCTTCTATACATTCAAGGAATTTGACCGCGACGGCCATCACCTGCTCGTGAGCCGTACGGGCTACACGGGTGAGGACGGCTTTGAGCTCTATGCTCCCGCCGAGGTCATCATCGCAGCATGGGATGCGCTGATGAAAGCAGGTGTGGAGCCTTGCGGCCTGGGCTGTCGTGACACTCTGCGTTTCGAGGCCGGACTGCCCCTCTACGGTGACGAACTCACCGACACCATCACCCCGCTCGAAGCAGGTCTGGGCATGTTTGCAAAAGTAGACAAACCCGACTTCATCGGCCGCGACGCTCTCGTAGCTCAGAAAGAGCAGGGGCTCCGCCGCAAAATCGTAGGCCTCGAGATCGACGGCCGGGCCATTGCACGCCACGGTTACCCGGTGCTCGATGAAGAAGGCAACCAGATAGGCGAGATCACCACAGGCTATCACTCTATCACACTCGACAAAAATATAGCCATGGCCATTATCGATGCGCGCTTCGCTGCACTCGGCACCAGGCTGCAGGTACAGGTGCGCCGCAAGACATTCCCCGCCACGGTCATCAAAAAAAGATTCTATACACCTAATTACAAAAAATAACCCTCAAAACTCTTAAATATTATGATTTACTACCTTCCCACCCACGAATACGCACGTATCGAAGACAATATCGCATATATCGGCATCTCTAAATTCGCAGCCCAGCAACTCGGCAACGTCGTCTACGTAGACATGCCCGAAGAAGGCGACGACGTGACCGCCGGCGAAGAATTCGGCGCCATCGAAAGCGTCAAGGCCGCCAGCGATCTCTACTCTCCCGTAAGCGGTGCTGTGATCGAAATCAATGAGCATCTCATCGACAATCCCCGACTCGTCAACGAAGACCCCGAGGCCAACTGGATCATAAAGGTAGAAATGAACGAGCCTGCCGACCTCGAGAAGCTGCTTTCACCCGAAGCTTACGCCGAACTCTGCGCTAAAGAACAACACTGATGGCACTCCACAAATACCTGCCTCACACTGATGACAGTGTGAGGCAGATGCTCGAAGCCTGCGGCGTGGCGTCGCTCGACGAGCTATATGCCGATGTGCCGGCCGAACTTCGTCTGAAAGGTAAATACGCCCTCCCTGAAGCTTTGGCCGAATCGGAAATAGCTTACGCCTTCGATTCGCTCATGCGCCGCAATCTCCCGCTGGTATGCTTCGCAGGTGCGGGAGCCTACGATCATTATACTCCGGCAGCAATCCCGGCAATGCTCTCGCGCTCGGAATTTGCCACAGCTTACACTCCTTATCAACCGGAAATCTCCCAGGGCACGTTGCAATACATATTCGAGTATCAGTCGATGATGTGTTCGCTCACCGGCCTTGATGTATCCAATGCATCGATGTATGACGGCGCCACCGCTACAGCCGAAGCAATGATCATGGCCGTCAACTCGGCACGCAAACGCCGCCGCGTACTTGTATCAGCTACGCTCAATCCCGCCACCGCAGCTGTGGTCAATACCTACGCGCGCTATCACCGCATCGCTGTAGAAGTCATCCCGCAGAAAGACGGCGTGACCGACCGCGCGGAGCTGGAGATGATGCTAGGCGCAGGTGATGTGGCCGGAGTGATCGTGCAGACCCCCAACTATCGGGGCTTACTCGAAGACCTCTCAGGCTGGGCCGACCTCATACACGCTGCCAAGGCTCTGCTCATAATCAATACCCCGGCCATAGCTCTCGCCTCGGTGAAATCCCAGGGTGAATGGGGTGCCGACATTGCCGTGGGCGATGCCCAGTCACTCGGCATGCCGCTCAATTATGGCGGTCCGTATCTGGGCTACATGTGTACGACCAATGCCCTGATGCGTAAAATGCCCGGACGAATCGTTGGCGCAACTACTGATGAGCTTGGCCAACGCGTGTTTGTACTCACCCTCCAGGCCCGCGAGCAGCATATCCGCCGCCAGAAGGCTACGTCCAATATATGTTCAAACCAGGGTATCATGACGCTCCATGCAGCCATTTATATGTCGCTGATGGGTGCCGATGGCCTGCGGGAAGTGAACCGCATCTCGGCCAACGCCGCACACTATCTCGCATCTGAGCTGCAAAATACCGGCAAGATGAAATTGTCAAATCCGTCGAAACCGTACCTCAACGAGTTCACGATGACGATGACCGATCCCTATACGACAGGTCAACTGCTCGATGCGCTCAAGCAGCGCGGCATACTCGGCGGCGTCGCCATCGACGACCGTGAAGTAATCATCGCCGTGACGGAAAAGCGCACACCTCAGGAAATCAATGAGTATATCGAAACCGTCATAAATCTCTAAGCCATGAACAGAAAACTATACGATAAACTCATATTCGACCATTCATGTCCGGGACGCGGCGGCTACGACCTGCCTCACCGCATTTATCCCGATGTAAAACTGCCCGAGGATCTGCTGCGAACCGATACCCCGGCTTTGCCGGAAGTGGATGAGCCTACTGTGGTGCGCCACTATACCAACCAATCGACCAACAATTTCGGTGTCGACACGGGATTCTACCCGCTTGGCTCGTGCACCATGAAATATAATCCGAAAATCAACGAAGCCCTGGCTGCAAATCCTGCCATTGCCGGACTTCACCCGCACCAACCTGCCGACACTGTGCAAGGCGCACTGCAACTGTACTACATGCTGCAGACGATGCTCAGCGAAATCGGTGGTATGGGCGAATTCACACTCAATCCATTCGCAGGCGCACACGGCGAGCTCACCGGCCTGATGGTGATACATGCCTATCACGACAGCCGCGACGATGCCGCCCGCACAAAGGTGATAGTACCCGATTCGGCTCACGGCACCAATCCTGCCTCCGCCGCCGTGGCAGGGTACGAGGTGGTGGAAGTGAAAAGCTTGCCCGACGGCACCGTGGACCTTGATGATCTGCGCTCGAAACTCGACGGGACAATCGCTGCCGTGATGCTCACCAATCCCAATACCGTAGGTATGTTTGAGCGCAGGATTCCTGAAATCGCCGAAGCCGTACATGCTGCGGGTGCCCTGCTCTATTATGACGGAGCCAATCTCAATCCTATGCTCGGCGTGGCCCGCCCGGGCGATATGGGATTCGACGTAATGCACATCAATCTCCACAAGACTTTCTCGACTCCGCACGGCGGCGGAGGCCCGGGGGCTGGTCCGGTAGGTGTACGCAAGGGATTGGAAGAGTTTCTCCCCAATCCTCGAGTTGTGAAGACCGATGACGGCCGATACGACATCATCACCGATTCACCGTCGGCCTTGGGACGCATATCTTCATGGCTGGGCAACTATACCGTATTCATCAAGGCCTGGGCGTATATTCTGTCATTAGGTGCAAACGGTGTAGCAAAAGTCGGCCCTCTGGCGACACTCAACGCCAATTACGTCATGCACGCCCTGCGTGATCTGTACCTGCTCCCGATCGAAGGCCCCTGCAAGCACGAATTCGTTTTTGACGGCCTTATCGACAAATCGACAGGTGTGACCACGCTGAATATAGCCAAACGTCTGCTCGACCTCGGGTTCCATGCTCCGACGATATACTTCCCGCTGCTATTCCATGAATCGCTCATGATCGAGCCGACTGAGACGGAAAGCCGCGAGACTCTCGACGCATTCATAGCGGCCATGCGCCGGATAGCGCAAGAGGCGGCTGAAAATCCGGAGATCGTCAAGACCGCACCGCACGATACCCCGGCCCGACGTCCCGATGATACAGAGGCAGCCCTGCATCCAAAAGTCAAATTCGCTGATTTATGAGCAGGACTTTCGACAATATCATCATAGGCGCCGGGCCAGGCGGATACGAACTTGCAGCCATGCTCTCCCGCAAAGGGGAGAGCGTGGCTCTCATTGAGCGAAACTCACTCGGCGGTACATGCCTCAACCGTGGCTGTATCCCGACAAAATGCCTCGCGGCATCTGCCGAAACATTACTCATATGCCGGCGTGCCACGGATTTCGGAATCACCGTAGAAAATCCGACATTTGACTATTCCGCAATCAGATCCCGCATGACTACCGTGATGGAGGGCTTGCGCGAGGGCATAGAGTCGCTGCTCAGAGAGTGTACGCTCATCAGCGGGACTGCACGAATGAAAGGCGAGCGCAAAATCGAAGTCGACGGCGAAATTCTGGAAGCTTCCAAAAGACTCGTCATCGCTACAGGCTCGACTCCTGCACTTCTCCCGATAGAGGGTGCTGAACTTGCAATTTCAAGCGACGATGTATTGACTCTTGACCGTCTGCCGGAATCTGCCGTCATCATAGGAGGCGGCGTGATCGGGATGGAATTTGCATCGATATGGAATGCTCTCGGAGTCGATGTGACGGTCGTGGAATTCTGCAAGGAAGTACTTCCCGCTTTCGATGCCGACATAGCCAAACGCCTCCGTATGGCCATGAGCCGTCGCGGAATAAAATTCCTCACCTCGACTGCTGTAAAATCCATCGAGGACACATCCGACGGGCGTAAAACCATAAAATGCGAAGGCAAAAAAGGCGAGGTCACAGTGACGGCCGATCTGGCGGTGATGGCTGTCGGACGCCGCCCCGCCGTGCCCGAGGGTGCCACCGAATCAGGAATCCGGCTTTCCTCACGAGGTTTCATAGAAGTGGATGAGCTGATGAGGACGTCGGTCGACGGAGTTTATGCCATCGGCGATGTCAACGGCCTTTGCATGCTGGCTCATGCTGCCACAGCGCAGGCTCGTGTAGTGGCACAGGAATGCGCCGCTCCTTGGCAACCGGGATGTGTGCCGTCGGTGGTTTTCACCGTCCCGGAAGTGGCCATGGTAGGTGTCACCGACGCGGCCAAAGCTCCTGCGGGTGCCCACACCGAACGCCGCAGCTATGCATCCAATGGCAAAGCTTGCGCGATGGGAGCATCCGATGGTGTGGTGAAATATATCCTCGCCGACGACGGAACAATCCTCGGAGCAAGCGTACTGGGCGCCCATGCAGCCGACCTAATAGCCGAAGCGGCCATATTTGTACGCGATGCCCGCAAACTTGATGAAGTCGCCGCGCGTTATATACACGCCCACCCTACACTATCTGAAATTCTCGCATAAATCAATAGGTACAATTTCTTATGAAAAAGTTGGTAAATATCGCACTTGCGGCTGCTCTCGCATCAATTATCGGAGGATGTGCCAAAACCAAAGTGGCAACTCCTCAGGCTATCGTGCCGCTCTATGCCACCATCGACTCGGTAGCTGATATGGACTCCGTCCAGGTAAGAAGATTTATGGAAACCGACTCGGCTGAGCTGCGGGCCATGTTCGAGGTACTTGGCTGTGACTCGCTCTCATATGACGAAGTGATGGCCTGGAGCAACTCGTTACCCGTAAGCATTTTTACACCGGCGGTAGACAGTGTATACCCTACTCTCGCCCCACTCGAGCAATCGCTGGGCAGCATACTTGCCAACGCCGAAACCGATTCACTCCATTTGCCGTCGCGCACATATGTGGCCGTAGTATGGGGAAAACGCTATCCTATCATTTTCAATGGCGAAAATATGCTCATAGCCCTCAATCACTATCTCGGCAGCGAGTACGATGGCTACGAGCATTGGCCCGCTTACGCCCGTCTCGACAAAACACCCGAACGTCTGCCATATGACATCGCCGAAGCTCTTGTGGGCAACGAGTATCCATATCAGGGCGGAGATGCGCCCACGGTGCTGTCACGCATGATATATGAAGGCGTGCTCGCATACGCAAAAATGCAACTCGTACCGGAAAGTGATATCACGCAGGCCCTTGGATACAATGAGCAGCAGCTCGACTGGCTCGATGAACATCGTAGCCGACAATCTGCTGTACGATACCTCGGAGACTACCGCCGAGCGTCTTGTATCACCCGCGCCCAATACATCGCTCATCTCCACATACACACCGGGGCGTGCAGGCCGCTACATCGGATACCGGATTTTGCTGAGTCTGCGCCGCAACGGCTCTCGGCTGTCGCTGCGCGAAATGCTCAAGCCGGAGTTCTACAATTCCAAAGACATACTGAAAGAGTCGGGTTATAATCCGAAATAAGACCACTATCGGGCTACGCCGTTGCGCTGATTCTTCCGCACCTGACCTTTGCGGAAATTATCCCAGCGACGCGCTTGTTTCTTCTCACCCACAAGATAGTCGATACCGAACATCTGCTTGATACGCTTGAATACCTCGGAGCCGAAAGTATGCCGGTAAGTATTGGCACCGGCAAGTCGCCTGTCGGCCTCGAGCGCGGTGCGAACCTCGTCGTGGCGGATTGCCTCGACACGTGCGACAAGTCTTTCCACATCATCCTGCAGAGGTGGAGCCTGCGGAGGCGGATAGATACCTATTTCGTCGCCGCGCGGTTTGTTCTTCTCCCTCTTTTTTGCTTCAGATACAGGGATGAATTCCTTGTCGAGTATGTAGACTTCGGTATAGGTAGTCACATAATAAGACTCGTCGACGCGATTGAAACGAAACATTCCGTGACCGCGTCCCGTGGATTCGATATTGAACGAGAATCCGGTCAGATCAAGAGGTGTGACCGAATCATCAGCGACATTATTGTATGTGTAGCGGAGCCGGAATTGCTCAAATTCGACATTATCCTTGAAATAGCTGTAGATATTGGCTACCCAGCGACGGCTTCTTGCATCAGCCATCACATTTACATCAAGCGTTACACGATCGTCACGCCTGTTCCAGATCTCCGCGGGGCTGTATTTTCCCCACACTGTATCAGTGGTAGCGTCCTGCTCTGCGAGGGCCGGAGGCAAAGGCGTATTGCCGGGAAGCTCTATCCAGTCTGACCAGGTGAAATGATGATTGTATAATCCGCAAAACGAAATGTTCGCCGCTTTTGAAACGAACCGTTCATTGCTG
>CANSGE010000059.1 GCA_947646295.1 uncultured Bacteroidales bacterium | reverse complement strand
CGGGGCAGAGCAAAACCCTCCCTCTATGAGTCCCGGAGGGACGATGTAATGGTATCACTCCCGCGCCCCACGCGCCAGCCCTTTATAGTTTTCTGGTCATATCTTTTGCACCCGACGATTTTTTGTCTCTTGTGTCTTTCTGTTTTTCTGTCGGAGATTGGAACTCTACCTCACGCGCCAGCCCTAAAACTTTATAGTCTTCTGGTCTTCTTTTTTGCAGCAGATGCTTTTTTGTCCTTTCTGTCTTTCTGTTTTTCTGTCTGAGATTCGACTCTACCGCAGCGCCCCCCGGCTACACCCATAAAGACAAAAAAAGAATGAGAAACGTAAATCCGAAGATTAACAATTTCTCATTCTCCTCTCTCCTCTGGCGGTATGGACGGGACTCGAACCCGCGACCCCCTGCGTGACAGGCAGGTATTCTAACCAGCTGAACTACCACACCTTGTTTCGGAAACGCTTTCCCTTGGTGGAGAGGCTCACGTTATTGCCGTTTTGCGAGTGCAAAGTTATATAGCTTTTTCATTCCGTGCAAATATTTCGCAAACTTTTTTCAAAAAAAATGCATTTTTGTCTATTCCATCCAACTTTTTGGAGTATTCCACCCCACAACCCAAAGTTTTATTTGCATTTCGCCCTTCCATGTATTATATTTGAAACCGAAAAACTAAAAACACCTAATTCTATACCTCTAAAACTACACCATCATGATTATCGGCGTACCAAAAGAAATCAAAAACAACGAAAACCGCGTAGGTGCCACACCCGCCGGAGTAAAAGAACTCGTAGCACACGGGCACACCGTCTACGTGCAGCACACCGCCGGTATCGGCAGCGGATTTGCCGACGACGATTACATCGCCGCCGGAGCCACCATCCTCCCTACTATCGAGGATGTATACGCCAAAGCCGAGATGATCATCAAAGTAAAGGAGCCCATCAAGCCGGAATACAAACTCATCCGCCCCGGACAGCTTCTTTTCACTTACTTCCACTTCGCCTGCGACCGCGCCCTCACCGACGCCATGCTCGACTCCCGCGCCACATGCATCGCGTATGAGACCGTGCGCGACCGCCAGGGCACACTTCCCCTGCTCATACCCATGAGCGAAGTCGCCGGACGCATGTCGGTACAGGAAGGCGCACGCTTCCTCGAAAAACCGCAGGGCGGCAAGGGCATCCTCCTCGGCGGCGTTCCGGGCGTTAAACCCGCACGCGTACTCATACTCGGCGGAGGCGTCGTAGGACGCAACGCAGCCCTCATGGCTGCCGGCCTCGGTGCCGACGTCACCATCACCGACATTTCCCTCCCCACACTCCGTCATCTGGCCGAAGTCATGCCCCGCAACGTCAAGACCCTCTTCTCGTCCCGCCACAATATCGAGCAAGAGCTTCCCGTCACCGACCTCGTCATCGGATCTGTGCTCATCCCCGGCGCCAAAGCGCCCAAACTCATCACTCGCGACATGCTCGACCTGCTACCCAAAGGCTCCGTCATGGTCGACGTGGCCATCGATCAGGGCGGATGCTTCGAAACGTCTCACCCCACATCACACTCCGAACCCATCTACGAAGTGGACGGCATCGTACACTACGCCGTGGCCAATATCCCCGGCGCCGTACCATTCACATCCACACTCGCGCTCACCAACGCCACTCTCCCCTACGCCCTCCGGCTCGCCGATATGGGATGGATCGAAGCTTGCAAGGCTGATGCAGGACTGGCCGACGGCGTCAATATCGTCGACGGAAAGATCACCTTCCGCGCCGTAGCCGAAGCATTCGACTTGCCCTACACCCCGCTCCATCTGTAATCTCCCCCCGCTGCAATATGCTCCGCGCTGCCGGCACACCGGCGGTGCGGAGCATATTGCGTATACAAGCCGCCCCGCACGCACAGTCTTGATTTTTTTCGCCGCTCCGGCAGCTACTTTCGTATTTTTTACGTACCTTTGCACAATAATTAATATAAAGATTCACCATAGGTCAATAATGGAAAAAATTCAGATTGAAAACAAAGACGTGCTCAGCTTCGTCTCCCAGGCCGATATCGACGCCCTCGAAGGCGCTGCAAAAGACGGCCTCAAAAAACTTATCGACGGCACCGGCGCCGGCAACGACTTCCTCGGTTGGGTAAAGCTCCCCGCTGAGACCACTCCCGCCCTCCTCGACGACATCTGCGCCACTGCGGCACACCTCCGCAACGAATGCGACGCTATCGTTTGCATCGGCATCGGCGGCAGCTACCTCGGAGCTAAAGCCGTCATCGAAGCTCTCGGCAACGCTATCGGCAAAAACAACGGTCCCGAAATCCTCTTCGCAGGTCAGAATATCGGCGAAGACTACCTCTACGACCTCCAGCAATACCTCGCCGGAAAACGCTTCGGCATCATCGTAATCTCTAAATCAGGCACCACTACCGAACCCGCTATCGCCTTCCGTCTCCTCAAAGCTCAGCTCGAGGAAAAAGTCGGCCGCGTAGCCGCCGGCAAGCTCATCGTAGCAATCAACGCAGCCAATCGTGGTGCTCTACGCTCGCTTGCCAACACCGAACGCTTAAAAACATACGTGATCGAAGACAACGTCGGCGGACGATTCTCCGTACTCACTCCCGTAGGTCTCCTCCCCATCGCAGTGGCCGGATACGATATCAAGGCTCTCATCAAGGGCGCCCAGGACATGCAGGCCGCCACTCTCGACGGCTCTGACACCACTGCCCTCAAATACGCCATGACACGCAACGCCCTCTACCGCGACGGCAAAAAAATCGAAATCCTCGTCAACTACAACCCCAAACTCCACTTCTTCGGCGAATGGTGGAAACAGCTCTATGGCGAGAGCGAAGGCAAGGACGACAAGGGCATCTTCCCCGCTGCTGTCGACAATTCCACCGACCTTCACTCAATGGGACAGTGGATCCAGGAAGGCGAACGCTCGATCTTCGAAACTGTAATTTCAGTAAGCCGTCAGGCACACGAAGTACGCATCCCCTCCGACCCCGACAACCTCGACGGCCTCAACTACCTCGCAGGAAAGCGCGTGGATGAAGTCAACAAGATGGCCGAACTCGGCACCCGCATCGCTCACGTCGACGGCGGCGTACCCAACATGCGCATCATCCTCCCCGCTCTTCAGGAAGAATTCCTCGGCCAGCTCATCTATTTCTTCGAGGCTGCATGCGGTATCAGCGGATACATCCTCGATGTCAACCCCTTCAACCAGCCCGGCGTCGAAGCTTACAAGCGTAATATGTTCGCACTCCTCGAAAAGCCCGGCTACGAAGAAGCCACTAAAGCCATCAAGGCTCGCCTCTGATGATAGAAAATATCAATAATATCTTGCCGCCGCAGCCCGGACCAATCGGTGTATTCGATTCAGGCTACGGCGGCTTGACTATTCTCAAGGATCTGCGCAAGCGCCTCCCCGCCTACGACTACCTCTACCTCGGCGACAACGCCCGCGCTCCCTACGGCACACGCTCATTTGAGCTCGTATACCGATTTACCCTCCAGGCCGTGCGCCACCTGTTCAGCCAAGGTTGCCATCTGGTAATCCTCGCTTGCAACACAGCCTCCGCCAAAGCCCTCCGCTCCATCCAGCAGCGCGACCTCGCCGGCCTCGACCCCTCGCGGCGCGTCCTTGGAGTCATCCGTCCCACCGTCGAGACCCTCGCATCCATCAGCCGCACAGGACACATAGGTATATTCGGCACCCCCGGCACCATCGCATCCCGATCATACGAGATGGAGATCCGGAAGCTGCGTCCCGATTTCGTCACCCACACTCATGCCTGCCCCATGTGGGTGCCACTGGTCGAATACCGCGAGGCCGAAAGTGACGGTGCCGACTTTTTCATCAAAAAAGACATCGACGCCCTCCTCGCACCATCGCCCGAAATCGACACCGTAGTGCTCGGATGCACTCACTACCCCATCCTGCGCCCCAAAATCGAAAAATACATCCCGCAGGGCATCAATCTCATAAGCCAGGGACAGATCGTGGCCGAATCCCTCGCCGACTACCTCCGCCGACACCCCGAAATGGACGCCAAAATCACCCGCGGAGGCTCAGCATCATTCCTCACCACCGAAAATGCCGACCGCTTCGCCGACATGGCATCCGTATTCCTTAAATCTCCCGCCACAGCACAAACCATCACCCTATCATGAAACACATCCTCGCCGCCGTATTGGCAATCTTTTGCACGGCTGCTATCTCAGCACAGACATCCGACGAAACCCCATGGCGCTACGTCCCCGACGATAGCCTCCGGCTCATCAACAAAGGGTTCGACGACACCCCTACCCGATACTCACGCCTCCCGGCCGCACTTCACGACAGCGTGCGCCAGGAACTATGGGATCTATCGCTCTGCTCATCGGGCCTCGCACTGCGCTTTGCCACTGATTCGCCACGTATCGGCCTCAAATACAACCTCCTGCGCAATTTCCACATGAATCACATGACCGACGCCGGCATCAAAGGCGCCGATCTCTATATCCTCAACCACGACTCCGTATGGAGCCATGTCAATTCCGTGCGCCCCATCATTCGCGACGACTCCCTCCTCACAGTCGAGACCAAAATGGTGGACAATCTTGACGGCGATATGCACGAGTACATGCTCTATCTTCCTCTGTACGACGGCGTCACGGATCTTTGGCTCAAAGTAGCCCCCGAGGCCACCGTCACCTCAGGCGACCCCGCCCTGATGCCCGACACTCCCCGCATCGTCGCATATGGCACCAGCATCATGCAGGGCGGATGCGCTTCGCGCCCCGGCATGACATCATCCAACATCATCAGCCGCCGCCTCGGCAAGCAAGTCGTCAACCTCGGATTCTCCGGCAACGCCAAGCTCGATCCGCCTCTCGCACGCGCAATGGCCGCTATGGACGGAGTCGAGGCCTACATCATCGACCCCGTGCCCAACTGCACCCTCGGCATGTGCGATACCCTCACCTACGACTTTGTCAAAATCATCGCCCAAGCTCACCCGCGCACTCCCATCATCATGGTTGCCGGACTCATATACCCATATGCCGCTTACGACAGCCACTTCAAGCAATACCTCCCCGAAAAGAACGACGCCTTCCGCCGCAATTATCAGATACTCAAAGATGAAGGTTACGACAACCTCATCTTCGTCGAAGCCGATGACCTGCTCGGCGACGACCACGAAGGCACCGTCGACGGCATCCACCTCACCGACGTAGGGTTCCGCATTTACAGCGACGTCCTTACACCCGTCATACGCCGCGCCCTGCAAAATACTCACAATTGAGTATTGCGCACAGCTCGAAGTCATCGTAACTTTGCATCGGTAATTATATGAAGGCCCTCAGGCCATAGTCAAGAATTAATTGTTTTGCTTACGTAAAAGGCTTCACCCCATCTCTCCGGGCGAAGCCTTTGCGATTTTTTGCCGGAAAAATGAATCTCAGAAACCTCCTCGGACTCGCACTTCCGCCCGTATGCGCCGGCTGCGGCTCCCCTTTGGTAAGCTCCGAGGGGATGCTCTGTCTCGGATGCCTCGCTTCACTCGACCGCCTTGCTGCCGGATCAGTCGACGCCCGGTCGCTGCGCGAGCGCATCGCCCACCGCACACCCCTCATCAGCACGGTATACTCATGGCTCCAATACACACACGAAAATCTTACGGGCACGCTCATCCGCCACGGAAAGTACGACGACCGCCCCGACATATTTGAGTATCTCGGCGCAAAAATGGCCGCCGAGATCAAAGCCATCAGGGTGTTCGACTCCGTGGACCTGCTCATACCCGTGCCGATGCACCGCTGGAAACGCCTATCACGCGGTTACAACCAGGCCCGCATCCTCGCCGATAAAATCAGCCGCGCCACGGGCATCCAAGTGGCCGACTGCCTGCGCATGACACGCCGCCAGACCTCACAGACCCACCGCTCCGCCACCGAGCGCCACGCAGCTGCCCGCGGACTCTTCCTTCTCACCGACAAGACCTTGGTCACCGGCCGCCACGTCGCACTCATCGACGACATCATCACATCCGGAGCCACAATCTCGGCTGCGGCTGCTCCCATACTCGATGCTGCACCCGCATCACTCACTATCATCTCTCTGGCCGCCACAGTCAAGCAATGAAAAAAGATGCAAAAAAGTGTTTACCAGGCCGACGCTCTGCACATTTTTTAATAACTTTGTTGCAATCAAGCGCGTTTTGATATTATGATACTAAGTCTACCCATCATCACTCTTTCAGCGGCCACACTGCTGGCAGGCATCGGTCTGGTGCTCGCATTTTTCCCGCGGATTCCCGCAGCGGTCATCAGCTTCATCGCCATGGTCGTGGGTGCGAGCGGAGGCATGATAGCCTTCGGGGCCGACCAATTGTGGTTTTGGGGCATCGCGGCTCTTATCGCCGCAGGTATCAGCTACATGGTGCCCGCCCCTCCGGGCCGTGCACCCCTGTATTATACGGTAGGAGGCGCTCTCGTAGGTGCACTCATCGGGCTGCTCCTGTCAACATCCGCAGCAGTCATACTCGCATCACTGGGCGGCGCATTCCTCGGATTCGCAGCCTATTCGCGCACGCCCGCCGGCCGCAGCGCCGGATTTTCAATCACCCGCATCGACGCTCTGGCTGCCCTCGCCCTTCCCGCCGTGGTCGACTTCTCTATCATAATGCTTATCTTCGCCCAACTGCTGCACATATAACACATCACTATCTACAATCTCATGACTCGCAAAATCTTACTACTTACAATCATCGCTACTGTCGTCGCCCTCGCAGCCGGTGCACGCCGCGCCACTCCAAAAACATCTCTCGGAAAACCCGACCTCGAAGCCATCGCCCGCGAATCCGTCGACGAAAACTCACGCTACTTCTACCCCAAGCTCCTCAAGGAATTCAACGCCAACGACACGACGATGACCGATGAGGATTTCCAATACTTCTACTACGGCACACTCTTCCAGGAAGATTACGACCCATACCGCGACCACATGAAGCCCGAGACACTCGAGCGACTCGCCCCTCTATTCAACAAAAAATCCTGGACCCGCGCAGAGCGCAAGCAGATACTCGACTTCGCGAACGAATGTCTCGCCGACAACCCCATAAATCTGCGCCAGCTCACCAACCGCATCTTCGTCTATGAGCAGAACGGCAAATACGACCTCGCAAAAATATGGCAGTACAAGCTCAACCATCTCCTGCTCGTGATCGCTTCATCAGGCACCGGAGTCGACGCCGACAACGCCTGGACAATCGTATATCCGCACGACGAATACGACTTCCTCAACCTCAGCGGCATCACAGCCCGGGAGCAGAAGTTCGAGCCGCCGTACTACGACTACATACTCGTAAATCCAAAGACCGAATCATCACCAAAAGGCTACTATTTCAACATCGCCGAGATGCTCAAGCAATACTACCGCAAGCACCCCTCGGAGCTCACGGAATAGCCGCCCGACTCAAATCATGTCCCGTACCACAATCATCTTCATCATCGCGGCCCTGCTGTCGGCAATCACATCGGCAGCCCGCTCCTACACCCCGGCCGAAGTGCCAAACGTACACGTAGCCGACCGCTCACAATACGTGGCCGACCCCGACGGCTACCTCGATGCAGCTGCCGTCGCACGCCTAAACGCGACCCTCGACTCAATACGCCGCTCCACATCCGCCGAGCCGATGATAGCCGTCATCGGAGACATGACTGACAATGATATCGACAACTTCGCCACCGAACTGTTCGGACAGTGGGGACTGGGCAAATCCGACAAAGACAACGGCCTGCTCATACTCGTGGCCATGGAGCCGCGCAAGGTGGCCATACGCACCGGTTACGGACTCGAAGGCGTGCTCCCCGACATCACCTGCGGACGCATCATCCGCGAAGACATCACCCCGGCATTCCGCCGCGGGGCCTACGGCGCCGGACTCATCGCCGCCGCCGACCGCATCCGGCACATACTCACCGATCCGGCCTACGCTGAAGAAATCCGCTCCGCGGAGAGCGACGCCGACTTCGCCCGCCACTCCGACGAACCCGACGGCTTCACCATCTACCTCTACTGCGCCATCGGACTCACCATCGGCATGCTCATCTTCCTCCTCATCTCCCTGGCAAATGTACGCGGCCGCAGCGACTACGAGAAATATTGCTCACTCGACCGCTGGAAATCGCCGGCGCTGATACTCTCGTTCGTAGGACTTTGCATACCGTTTCTGGTCACCGGCCCATATCTGTGGCTGCTCCATCACTGGCGCAACCACCGCCGGCAGTGCCCTCACTGCGGCACCACGATGATAAAGGTCGACGAAGTATCCGACAACAAATACCTCACCCCCTCGCAGGACCTCGAGGAGCAGATCGGCTCCGTCGACTACGACGTATGGCTCTGCCCCAAATGCGGCGAGACCGACATCCTCCCCTACGTCAACAGCAGCTCACCCATGGTAGAGTGTGACAATTGCCACGCCCGCACGGCACGCCTCGTGGTCACCCGCGTGGTGCAGCAGCCCACGGCCACTCGCCACGGCGTGGCCGTCAAGGAATACGAATGTCTCAACTGCCACCACCGCCAGCAGCGCCGCGTGGACCTCGGCACCGACGACTCAGCGGCACTCTCGGCCATCGCCGCCGGAGCCATACTCGGCAGCGGTCGCCGCAGCGGCGGCAGCTTCGGCGGAGGAAGTTTCGGCGGAGGCTTCGGCGGAGGCATGACCGGTGGCGGCGGAGCATCCGGCGGATGGTGATCCGCCCGCCCCTACCCGGCCTGATACCATGCAAAATTGCCGCAAATCACACATATTGCACCTTAAAATCTATTTTTAAGCCTCACTTCTGCCACATTTTAAAGAATTTATTGCTATATTTGCGAGCCGAAATTTAACCGGAAATTTATTAACACTTTTAAACCATACATTTAATTACATGAACAGCAAAGGAAATTTAGGCAGCATCGTAGCCGGTGTTATCGCTATTTTCTTGGTGTTGGTGTGTCTTTTCTACCTCTCGTTCACCTTCGTATCCTCCAAGCATGAAGGCGACGCCAAGACTTACGCCATCGCCATGTCGGGCGACAACGACGACGACGCCTACAATCAGGCCTACAAGCACTACATGGATTCGCTCGGTCAAGAGCCCGTGTACTTGGGCTACACCCTTAACGATGTACGCAAATGGGGCGTGGGCCTCGGCCTCGACCTCAAAGGCGGTATGAACGTTATCCTCCAGGTCGACATGCCCGACATGCTTCGTTCCATGAAGAGCGGCGACACCGACTCCGTTTTCGAATCGGCTATGGCAGCTGCTCAGCAGCAGGTGGCGAGCCACTCTACCGACGACTTCGTCGGCGCATTCGTCAATGAATACCGTCAACGCAAACCCCAGGCCGACTTCTCCGTAGTCTTCCAGGGCCTTGTCGCTTCAGGCTCAAATGACGATGCCGTGCGCGCCAAACTCAAATCAGAAGTAAAAGACCGCGTGGACAACTCCGCCACCAACGTGCTCCGCAACCGTATCGACCAATTCGGCGTAGTATCTCCCAACATCCAGGTGCTCCAGGGCAAGGATGGCCAGATCCTGCTCGAACTCCCCGGTGTGAAAGATCACGAACGCGTGCGCGAACTCCTCCAGCGCTCGGCCAACCTCGAATTCTACGAGACCTACCAGGCCTCTGAAATCGCCGGTGCCCTCGCTTCTGTAGCACAGCGTCTGATGAACGACTCCACAGTCAACGCCGCCCCCCTTGCCGTTCTCATCCAGCAGCCCGGCTACGGCGCTACCGTAGGTTTCGCCCCCGACGCCCGCACAATGGATCAGATCTCCACCCTGCTCGCCACACCCGTGGCCAAGAGCCTCCTGCCCTCCGACCTCAAGCTCCGCTGGGCCGTTAAGCCCACCGTGCGCACCGCTCAGGACGGCACCGAGACCAACTTCGGCTATGCACTCTACGCCCTGAAGGCTCCCGGCGGCAAGCCCGCCCTCGACGGTAAGGCAGTGAGCGACGCTTCGAGCAACTTCGACAACCTCCGCGGCAACGAAGTATCGATGCGCATGAATCCCGAAGGCGCCCGCGCATGGGGCCGCGTCACAGCTGCCAACGTAGGCAAGCAGGTGGCCATCGTGCTCGACGACCAGGTATATTCCGCTCCCAACGTCAACCAGGCTATCGAAGGTGGCCAGTCATCGATCACCGGCGACTTCACCCTCGACGAAGCGAAAGACCTCTCCAACGTGCTCAAGTCCGGTAAGATGGACGCCAAGGTGCACATCATCTCCGATATGGTGATCGGTCCGAGCCTCGGCCAGCAGGCCATCGAAGCCGGCTTCATCTCGTTCATCGTGGCCCTCGTGCTCCTGATGATCTTCATGTGCGCCTTCTACGGCCTCGTGCCCGGCCTTGTAGCCAACATCTGCCTCATCTGCAACCTCTTCTTCACACTCGGCATCCTCGCCTCCTTCCAGGCCGTGCTCACCATGTCGGGTATCGCCGGTATCGTGCTCTCGCTCGGTATGGCCGTCGACGCCAACGTGCTCATCTTCGAGCGCACCAAGGAAGAGCTCCGCGCCGGCAAGAATGTGCGCACCGCACTGGCCGACGGCTACAGCAACGCCTTCTCCGCTATCTTCGACTCCAACCTGACCTCGATCATCACAGGTATCATCCTGCTGCTCTTCGGCACAGGCCCCATCAAGGGCTTCGCCACCACTCTGATCATCGGTCTTGTCTGCTCGTTCTTCACAGCTGTTTACCTGAGCCGCCTCTTCTTCTCATGGTTCGCTAAATCGAAAGGCTTCCAGAACCAGACATTCTCGACCGCGATCTCGGGCAAGATGTTCCAGAACGCCAACTACAACTTCCTGGGCGCCCGCAAGATCAGCTTCAGCGTGGTAGGTATCTTCATCGCCATCGTGGTGATCTCACTCTTCGCCCGCGGTCTCAACCAGGGCATCGACTTCTCGGGTGGCCGCAACTATGTGGTGAAATTCGAGAAACCTGTGAGCACCTCAGAGCTTCAGGAAGCGCTCGCACCGCAATTCCCCGGCGCATCACTCTCAGTGATCACCATCGAGAGCTCCAACCAGGTACGTGTATCGACCAACTACAAGATCAACGACGAGAACGCCGGCACCGAGAAGGAAATCACCGACAAACTCTTCGAAGGCCTCAAGCCTTACCTGCGTGAGGGCATGTCGCCGGCCGAATTCTCGACCACATGCGTACAGAAGCTTACATCGCCGTGATTATCGCCATGATCGCGATGTTCCTCTACATCCTGCTCCGCTTCCGCAACGTAGCCTTCTCCGTAGGTGCGCTCGCAGCCGTTGCAGTGACAGCATTCTCGATCATCGGCTTCTACTCGCTCTTCTGGGGCATCCTGCCCTTCGCGATGGAAATCGACCAGACCTTCATCGCCGCCATCCTCACCGTGATCGGTTATCAGATCAACGATACCGTGGTGGTATTCGACCGCGTGCGTGAGAATATCGGTCTCTATCCCAAGCAGGACTTCTTCACGACCATCAACAAGTCGATCAACTCGACTCTCGGCCGTACCATCATGACCTCCTGCTCTACCCTGCTCGTGCTGCTGTGTATCTTCATCCTCGGCGGTGACTCTATCCGCAGCTTCACATTCGCAATGATCTTCGGTGTGATCATCGGCACACTCGCCACAATCTACGTGGCCTCGCCGGTGGCTTACCTCACCGACCGTCGCCGCAATACAGCCAAGTCGAAGTAATCGACCCACTGCATAGCTTAAAAGACAGGTCGCGACTCCCGGCGGAGTCGC